>JBNKFC010000145.1:0-8279 GCA_050289105.1 Paracoccaceae bacterium
ACGGTCGCGCCCCAAGATTTTGCGTTCTATGCCGATGAGAGCGGCATTAGTCAGGACCGTTTTACGGTTGTGGGCGGCCTTTGTATGCGTCGAAATACGGCATCGCAGGTCTACGCATCAATGGCGAAGTATCGTGATGATCATCGGATGAGGTCCGAATTAAAGTGGAGTAAAGTGTCGAACCAGAAGCTTGACGAATATATCGCTTTGGTCGACCTATTCTTTGCTCTAAATAACACTAACCATATTCAGTTTCATGCAATTGTCTTCGACAGCCATCAGGCCAACCATGCTAAGTATAACAACGGCGATCCGGATATCGGTCTATCAAAACTCTATTACGACCTTTTGCTCCACAAGTTTGTGAGGGTCTGTGGGCCAACAGGAAGTTTGTTCGCATGCCTAGATCATCGCAATAGTAGCACTTCGCTTGAAGACCTCAGGCGAATGCTCAATGCTACTGCCGCACGAGATCATGGACTAACAGCCCATCCTGTTAAGCAGCTCGTCTCGCGAGATTCAAAGTCGGACTGTGTTCTGCAAATGAATGACGTAATCTTGGGGGCCGTATGTGCTATACGAAATGGTCGACACCTGTTGGCAGACACCCGCGAAGCTAAGCGTGAACTTGCGCGCTACGTGCTAGAGAAGTCGGGTTTGACAACTTATGATCGGGACACGCCTCGGGAAGTCCACCGGTTCACCATTTGGAACAAGAAGCCACGACCGCGCTGAGGGAAATCGACAGGGCCCTGAACTCCTACAGCGCCGCAATGGCGCATACGCTAGGTGCGTTCTCCTGACATCATCAGGATTTTCGGTGACCAATGACCCTGTCAAGCTCTATATACAGACCGCGAGGCATTGACACAAGACATATCGTTATGATATCTGCCGCGCCCCGAATCGCAATAAATTTTTGTATCAAGCGGAAGTTACCAAACTGCTCAGCAGGGCGCGCGCTCACACGTTCCACCCCGTCACCACTAATGGTGCGCAAATCCACACCCCTACTTCCCCAACCGTGAATCCCTGAGCGCCGTCAGCCCCTTCACCTTCTCGCGCATCTCGGCGTCGTTCTCCTTGGCCTCCCGCGCCGCCTCGACCGCCGCCGCGTGGTCGAGGATTTCGCGGCGGAGGGCGTACGCCTGATCTTCCAGCGACGGCGCATAGGCCACCCCCTCCGGTCCCGTCACCACGCCGGCGAGCCGGGCGAGCATGAAGGTGCGCAGCACCGCGTTGACCCGCGTCAGGTACCCCGCCCCCATCGCGCGGAAGAAGGCCAGCACGTCCTCGTCCAGCCGGATCGTCACCATCTGCTTCGCCGGCACCCCCGGCCGCGCGGCGATCTCCTGCCATTCGTGGGGGATGCGAAGCGTATCGTTCAGCCCCCAGCGCAGGTCCGCCTCCAGCCCCCGCATGGTTTCGGCCAGTTCGTGGTAGGCGGCAAGGCGGTCTTTTTCGGATCGGGTCTGTCTGGGCATCTCGGCTCTCCGAACGCGGGGCCCCAGCTTGCCCCGGCGCGGTAAAAAGGCGGTTTCCCGCCCGCGCGGTCTGTAGCTACGGGAAAACTACGAAAGTGTGACGGAGGTGTTATGGAATAACCACGGGGCCTCGCCTATCTTCGGGCCATGAAGATACGCATCCTCCTCGCCCCCGTCCTCGCCGTTCTGATGGCCCTCCCGGCCCATGCCGAGAAGCTGCCGTTGAACGCGATATCCAATTATATCAACGGCTTGAAGACGGCCGAGGCCGACTTCCGCCAGATCAACGCGGATGGCAGCACCTCCTCCGGCCGCGTGTTGATCCAGCGCCCCGGCCGGATGCGCTTCGAATACGCCCCCCCCGACCGCACCCTGGTCCTGGCATCAGCAGGCCAAGTCGCTGTTTTCGATGGGAAATCCAACCAACCACCCGAGCAATACCCGCTCTCAAAGACCCCCCTGAACCTCATTCTCGCGGCCAATGTGGACCTCTCCCGCGCGAAAATGGTGGTGGGGCACGACGAGGTGAACGGTCTCACCGTGGTCACAGCCCAAGACCCCGACCACCCCGAACTCGGCACGCTGCAAATGGCCTTTTCTTCCAGTCCCTTAGCACTAAAGCAATGGATGGTGACGGACGAAGCCGGCGGCCAGACGACGGTGATCCTCGGCCCGCTCCGGACGGGACAAACCTATCCGACCACCACCTTCTCGATCAATGCCGAGGCCGACAAGCTCAAGCGCCGCGCCAACAATTGACTCTCAGTCCTTCCCGCAGGAAATGAGCTGCATCTGATACATCTGCGCCCGCGCCCCCACTTCGGCCGCAACGCGGAGGAGCCAGGCCTTCTCGTTGTGGCTGCCGCGAGCGAAGCCTGACTGGCCCTCGTGGTAGGCGAGGTACTGGCTCGTCGCGTCCCACTTCGAGATGCCGAGCTTCTGCTCGGACTGGTCCATGTACCACCCCATGAAATCCGTGGCGTCGGTGATCTTGTTGCGCCGCGCGCCGTGACTGCGGGTGGACCTGACATAGTCGTCCCAGGTTCCGTCGAGCGCCTGGGAATAGCCGTAGGCAGAGCTCTGGCGTCCCATCGGGATGATGCCGAGCGCCATGCGGTGCGGGGTCTTGGCGTTGCCGATGAACTTGCTCTCCTGATAGATCGTCGCCATCTGGACATGGACCGGCACGCCCCATTTCCGTTCGGCCGCCTTCATCGCGGAAAGGTACTTCGGCCGCTGGTCGAGGATCGAACAGGCGTTGTCGAGATTGCGCGGCGCGGAATTGTTCCCGCCGCACGACACCAATAGCAACAGGACACCCAGCCGGAGAAGTCTGCTCATACTGCCTCGCTCGATCTTCTTTTTTCGAAAGTCTACGAAAAATCGCCGGAAGAGGAAATCACAAAGCTGAGGCGGATGCCGCGAAAGGGCGCGGCCATCCGGGCCCGTAAGCCGATCCCGTCAGAGGAGAGCAACGTGCCCGCGCCGCAACGGTTGGAAATAACTGTAGGGTTGGGGTCCACAGACTGTTTCCGTACGAATCGGCCTGGGACATAGACACTGTCGGGGTCAAGGGGGTATTAATTACTCAGGGGGTCGTGAGTGAAATGCTGAAGACGAACGCGAAATATCATCTCGGACAGGTGGTGCGGCATCGCAAGCACCCGTTTCGTGGTGTCGTGTTCGATGTCGACGCGATGTTCTCCAACACCGACGAATGGTATGCGGCTATCCCCGAGGACAGCCGCCCTCCGAAGGAGCAGCCCTTCTATCATCTCCTCGCCGAGAACGAGGAAAGCTACTACGTCGCCTATGTCTCGGAGCAGAACCTCGTCGCGGACTATTCCGGCGAGCCTGTTGATCATCCCGATTTGCCCGACCTCTTCGGCGACTTCGAGAATGGCCGCTACCCGCTGCACTTCCAACTGAACTGAAACCTGGGCACGCCGTGCGCGCCACCCTGTGCAGGGCAGCCGCTCCGGTCAATACCCCAGCGCGCAGCCATCCTTGCGAGGATCAGAGGCGCCGTGCAGGATGCCGCGGGCATGGTCGATGAGGATCGCCTGCCCGCCTCCGAGGGGCCCGTCCGGGACCGTCACGCGATGCCCCATATCGGCCAAGGCCTTCGCCGTTGCCTCGGGGTAGCCGCGTTCGACCTTGAGCACACCGTCTTCGGCCATCGAGCGTGGCGCGTCGAGCGCCTCCTGCGGGTCCATGCCGTGGTCGATGAGGTTGGAAACAACATGGGCATGGCCCATCGGCTGAAAGGAGCCGCCCATCACGCCGAAGGGCATCGTTACCCGACCGTCGCGCTTGAGCATCGCGGGGATGATCGTGTGCATCGGTCGCTTGCCGCCGGCAGCCTCGTTCGGATGGCCCTCGGTCAGGGTGAAGCCTGCGCCGCGGTTCTGGAACAGGATGCCGAATTTCTCGGATGCTATGCCTGAGCCGAAGCCCCAGTAGGTGGAATAGATCAATGATACGGCCATCCGGTCGCGGTCCACGACGGTCACGTAGACCGTGTCGCGGTGCACCGCCTCGGTGCGCCGTGCGACCTGCACCATCGCGCGCTTGGGATCGATCAGGGCAGCAAGCCGTGCTGCCGTGGCGTCGGAGATCATGTGGTCGAGGCGCGTCGTGTAATCGGCATCGGCAATGAAACGGTCGCGCGCGTCGTAGGCGAGCTTGGCCGCCTCCGCCTCCAGATGCGCGCGCTCCGGGCCGAACGGGTCCAGCGCTTCCATGTCGAAATGCGCCAGGATCTTCAGGATCAGGATCGCCGTCGCGCCCTGGCCGTTCGGCGGATGCTCCAGAAGCTCATGCCCGTGATAGGCGCCCGTCACCGGCTCGGTCCAGGTGCAGTCCGTCGCCGCGAAGTCGGCAAGGTCATGCGTTCCGCCCGCCGCCCTGAGCGACCGCACCATGTCCTCGGCAACCTCACCGTCGTAGAAACCTGCACGGCCCGACTTGGCGATCCGCCGAAGAACCTCGGCCTGTTCGGGCGCGCGGAAGGTGTCGCCGGTCCGGAGCGGCCTGCCATCGTTCAGGTAGAAGCGCCGTGCCGCACCGGTAAGCCGCGCGCCACTTTCCGGCCAGTCGAAGGCCACGCGGGGGGCGACGGGAATACCCTCTTCGGCATAGCGGATCGCCGGGGCGAGACTATCCGCAAGACCAAGCCGCCCATAGCGTTCGGAGAGCCGGCAGAAGGCGTCGATCGCCCCGGGCACAGTGACCGACTCGACGCTTTCCGTTCCGATCTCGGTCGTTCCCTTTGCCCGCAACGCCGCGGCCGAAAGCCCTTTCGGTGCGCGGCCGGAGCCGTTCAGTGCTACGACGCGTTCCCCACCCGCCGGTTTGACCAGCACGAAGCAGTCGCCGCCGATGCCACAGCTTTGCGGCTCGGCGAAGCCCAGGAGGACCGCTCCGGCAATCGCGGCGTCGACCGCATTCCCGCCGGCTTGGAGAATGTCGAGCGCCGTCTTTGCCGCCAGTGGGTGCGACGTGGCGCAAACCGCGTTGGCGGCCAGAACCGGGGATCGTCCGGGAAGTTGGAAATCGCGCATCGTGCCCTCCTGTCGGCGGCACGCTAGACTGCATTCGCGGGCATGTGAACGGGTTTCCCGCCAAGGCCGCGATATTCCGATGTGGGGGGAAGAGAAGACCTCGGCGCCGCGCAATGGGTGGGGGCTGTTGAACGCGACGCCGAGGGAAGCCTTAAGCAGCTACAGGTCCCATCCTCACGTTTCAATCAGGCCGAGTTTGGGAGTCATTGCGGCATCTTTGCGGCAGATCGTCGCTATCTGATCACCAAAGGAATGCGGAAAGTCAGGCGGTTACGGTCGTTTGCGCGCAGGTATTCGATGTCCGCCGTCAGGTCGCGGATCAATGCCCAGCCCCAGCCGCCCTCCGCCAGATCCTCGATCGCCGGAGCGACGGGTTGCATCGCGCCGCTGGGCAGGGCGAGCTCCGGCATCGGGTGGCCCGCGTCCTCGATCCTGCAATGCAGCGACATTCCCGCACGCATGAGGTCGAGCTCGATCTGGCCGGGCGGCAGACCGGCATATGCATGCTCCACGACATTGTTGAGGACTTCTGCCAGCGCCAGTTCCAGCGTCCCTGCATCTTCCGGAGTGATCTGCCGGGCAAACCGCGCCACCGCGCGCCGAAGTGCGTCGCGAACCGCATTCGGCTCGGCAGGAAACGTGGCCCGGAAACGGTCGAGACCCGCAGGCGACGGTCTGCTCCGCGTGCTGGTGGCCGTCTGCCCGGCCGGTTCAGTGAGCATGCCCGACGTCCCGCGCAGGTTCCGGGACGCTGTCATGGATCGAAAACACGCTGTCCATGCGCGTGAGGTGGAAGACCTTGCCGACATTAGGGGTCAGCGCGGCGAGCTCCAGCTTGCGTGCCGGCGCGAGGAACTTCATCAC
Source organism: Paracoccaceae bacterium (assembly GCA_050289105.1). Taxonomy (GTDB): domain Bacteria; phylum Pseudomonadota; class Alphaproteobacteria; order Rhodobacterales; family Rhodobacteraceae; genus Albidovulum. The sequence goes on from JBNKFC010000145.1 coordinate 5,912, forward strand.
CGCGACGATCGCGCCAAGCCCGGAACTGTCGACGAAGGTCACGCTCGACAGGTCGAGGATGACCCGGCCGCCATCGCCGGCTGTCAGTTCGCGCATCCGGTCCTTAAACTGGATCGCGACAGCCGCATCGATCCGCTCCTCCTGTACGCGCACGATGAGTGCGTCGTCACTGGTGTCTGAAGTAAGGTTCATTTCTCCGCCCTCGGTCACGTCACGCGAAGGCTAGACGCCAATCCTTACTATTCGGTATGCCTCTGGGCGAACTCTCGGAAAGGAGGCTGACATGGAAGAGGTCGTGATTGCCGGTGCCGCTCGAACTGCGATGGGCGGCTTCCAGGGCGCCTTCGCCGAGACCGATGCCGCCGTCCTCGGCGGTGCCGCGATCGCCGCCGCCCTGGCGGATGCCGGCGCTTCGCCCGGTCAGATCGAGGAACTCCTCATGGGCTGCGTCCTGCCGGCCGGCCAGGGCCAGGCCCCGGCCCGGCAGGCGGGTTTTAATGCCGGCCTGGGCCAGGATGTCCCGGCGACCACGCTCAACAAGATGTGCGGTTCGGGAATGAAGGCGGCGATGATCGCCTTCGACCAGATCGCGCTCGGCTCGACCGGGATCATGGTTGCCGGCGGGATGGAGAGCATGACAAACGCGCCTTACCTCCTGCCGAAGATGCGCTCGGGCGCGCGGCTCGGCCATGCGAACGCGCTCGACCACATGTTCCTCGACGGGCTCGAGGATGCCTATGACAAGGGCCGCCTCATGGGCACATTCGCCGAGGATTGCGCCTCCGCCTTCCAGTTCACCCGGGCCCAACAGGACGATTACGCGCTCGCCTCGCTTTCGCGCGCGCTCGATGCGGAACGCTCCGGCGCCTTCGCGGGCGAAATCGCGCCTGTGACGGTCAAGACGCGCAAGGGCGAGACGACCGTTGCGGCGGACGAACAGCCGGCGACGGCGCGGCCCGAGAAGATCCCGACGCTGAAGCCGGCCTTCCGCAAGGACGGCACGGTGACGGCGGCCAATTCCTCGTCGATCTCCGACGGCGCGGCCGCCCTCGTCCTTGCCTCGCGCGCCGCCGCCGAGGCGGCCGGCCTGAAGGTCCGCGCCCGCATCCTTGGTCATGCGAGCCACGCCCATGCACCTGCCGATTTTCCCACCGCTCCGATCCCGGCCGCGAAGAAACTCCTCGCCCGGCTCGGCTGGACCAAGGACGATGTCGATCTCTGGGAAGTGAACGAGACCTTCGCCGTCGTGCCGATGGCTTTCATGCGCGAGCTGGGGCTCGACCACGCGAAGGTCAACGTCAACGGCGGCGCCTGCGCGCTCGGCCACCCGATCGGCGCCTCTGGCGCGCGGATCATGGTGACGCTCTTGAACGCACTGGAAAGGCGCGGCCTCAAGCGCGGCATCGCCGCCATCTGCATCGGCGGTGGCGAAGGCACGGCTATCGCCATCGAACGCAACTGACCTTCATCTTGCCAGAAATACCTTCGGGGGTCCGGGGGCAGACAGCCCCCGGCCGACCGCATCAGGAGACCAAATGACCGTCGACTACCCCACGCTCGCCAAGGTGATCGCGAGCCTCACCGAGGGCGAGGACGACATCATCGCGCTCATGGCCACCGTCGCCTGCGAGGTGCACCAGTCCGACGCCCGCTTCGACTGGACCGGCTTCTACCGCGTGACCGTGCCGGAGACACTCAAGATCGGCCCCTACCAGGGCGGCCATGGCTGCCTCACCATCCCCTTCGCCAAGGGCGTCTGTGGCGCGGCGGCGCGCACCGGCAAAGTCCAGCTCGTCCCGGACGTGGAGGCCTTCCCCGGCCATATCGCCTGCGCGGCCTCGACCCGGTCCGAGATCGTCCTGCCGGTCTTCGGCAAGGATGGCCGGCTCATCGGCGTCTTCGATATCGACAGCGACCAGCCCGACGCCTTCACCGAGGAAGACGCCAAGGGCCTCTCCGCGATCCTCGCGTCGGTTTTCGGCAGCCGGTGACGCCGCCGGACGGTCCCTTGGCGCCGCGCCCCGCCATCCTTCCCGCATGACCGACCGCGATCTCCCGTCCGGAAGCTGCCTCTGCGGTGGCGTGCGCTTCGAGGCCGAAGGCCCGCTGCGCGACGTCTGGGCCTGCCACTGCACCCAGTGCCGTCGGACGAGCGGGCATTACTGGGCCGCGACGTCGGTTCCGCTCGACCATCTGTACTTCGTCTCCGACGACACGCTCGCCTGGTACGACAGCTCTGCCGCTGCTCGCCGCGGCTTTTGCCGAGTCTGCGGCGCGAGCCTGTTCTGGAGACCGGTAGGCGGCGACCGCATGGCCATCGCGGCCGGTGCCCTCGATGGGGCAACCGGGCTGAGGACCGAAAAACACA
>JBNKFC010000146.1:0-3562 GCA_050289105.1 Paracoccaceae bacterium
GCTGACGATGATCTTCGACGAGATCGACCGGGGGGTCGGCGGTGCCACGGCGGACGCGGTCGGCCGCCGGCTCGAACGGCTGGCAGAGGGCGCCCAGATCCTCGTCGTCACCCATTCCCCCCAGGTCGCCGTGCGCGGCGCCCATCACTGGCGGGTCGAAAAGCGGGTCGCGAAGGGTGTCACCAACTCGACCGTGGTCCCGCTCGCGCCCGAGGAACGGATCGGCGAGCTCGCCCGGATGCTGTCGGGCGAGAACGTCACCGAAGCCGCGCGGGACGCCGCCCGCGCGCTCCTCGCCGGCTGAGCCGCGCACCTGCCCCCCTTCACCTTGCCCCAAATACCTCCGCCGGAGGCGCCTGAGCCGCCGCCAAGGCGGCGAGGCAAAAGGAGTGGCCCGGAACGGGCCTCCGCTGGATCTCGCCACGCCCGCCCGCTTGCCTGACGCCGGTCTTTGGCATAAGCGGAGACGACCCGAATTCCAAGGACCGAGACCCCGATGCGCCTTTCCCGCTACTTCCTGCCTGTCCTCAAGGAAAACCCCGCCGAGGCGCAGATCGTCAGCCACCGCTACATGCTGCGCGCCGGCATGATCAAGCAGCAGGCGGCCGGCATCTATTCCTGGCTGCCGATGGGCTTCCGGGTCCTCCGCCGGATCGAGGAGATCGTCCACCAGGAACAGATCCGCGCCGGCCATATCCCGCTTCTCATGCCGACGCTCCAGCCCGCCGATCTCTGGCGCGAGTCGGGGCGCTACGACGACTACGGCGAGGAGATGCTGCGGATCCGCGACCGGCATGGCCGCGACATGCTCTACGGGCCGACGAACGAGGAGATGATCACCGACATCTTCCGCGCCCATGTAGGCTCTTACAAGGACCTGCCGCTGACGCTCTACCACATCCAGTGGAAGTTCCGCGACGAGATCCGCCCGCGTTTCGGCGTGATGCGGGGCCGCGAATTCCTGATGAAGGACGGCTACAATTTCGACGTGACGAAGGAAGACGCGCTTCACGCCTATAACCGCCATATGGTCAGCTACTTGCGGACCTACGAGCGGATGGGCCTGACCGCAATCCCGATGCGCGCGGCCTCAGGTCCGATCGGCGGCGACAACACCCACGAATTCCTCGTCCTCGCCTCGACGGGCGAGAGCGAGGTCTTCTACGACGACCGCGTGACCGATCTGAAGCTCGGCGCCCGCGACATCGACTATGACGACAAGGATCAGGTCGCCAAGGTCTGCGAGGAGTTCACGACGCTGTACGCCCGCACCGACGAGACCCATGACGAGGCGGCCTTCGCAAACGTTCCCGAGGCCCACCGCAAGGTCGGGCGCGGCATCGAGGTCGGCCAGATCTTCTACTTCGGCACCAAGTATTCCGAGCCGATGGGCGCGACCGTGGTCACACCGGACGGCGCCCGCGTGCCGGTCCACATGGGGTCCCACGGGATCGGCGTCAGCCGGCTTCTCGGGGCGATCATCGAGGCCAGCCACGACGACAAAGGCATCATCTGGCCCGCAGGCGTGACCCCGTTCCCGGTCGGCATCGTCAACCTCAAGCAGGGCGACGGCGCGGCGGATGCGGCCTGCGACGCGCTTTACGCGGCGCTCAAGGCCATGGGGCTCGAAGCACTCTACGACGACCGCGACGAACGGGCTGGCGCGAAATTCGCGACGATGGACCTCATCGGCCTGCCGTGGCGGATCACCGTCGGGCCGCGCGGTCTTGCCGCCGGTAAGGTCGAGGTCACCTCGCGCCGCACCGGGACAAGTGAAGAGATGAGCCCCGAGGCCGCCATCGACCGCGTCGCGCAGATCTACGCGGGGCGCTGATGCTGAGGCTCCTCGCCTTCGTCGGGGGATTGGCCGGGGCGGGGACGCTGTCGCAGTTCCCCGAATTCTCGCAGCAATACCTTCAGCGCCTCGGCGGCCAGGTCGATGCGCTGGCCGCCGTCACAGCCGATTTCGACGCCTCGGCGGCAAAGGCGGGGATGGACCGCGAGAACGCGCTTGCCTCGATGACCGGAACCGAGTTCCTCGGTTTCCGGCAGGAGGATATGCGCAACGCTTTCGCGCGGTTCGACCGGCTGTCCGGCGACCTCACGCTCCTGCGGGCGGCCGGACCGGTGGAGCGTGTCTTCATGCCGCAACGCTTCGCCGACACCGACCTTTTCAAGGCGACGCTGGCCGAGTTCCGGCCGGCGGTGCCGGTGACGCTGACCGGGGTCACCACGGCCGGGATCGGTTTTCTCGGTGACTGGGCGGCGGTGATGGGGCTTTTGACGCTCATCGCGACGCCCTTCCGGAGACGCGCGCCGCGCTGAGGCCGGTGCCGCCCTTGACCTTTCGCCCCCGCGCCGCCACCTTGCGCGCGCCCTTCCGACCGGAGCCAGCATGGCCAGCCGTACCGCGCCGTTTTCCCCTTTCGAGTTCATGATCGCCTGGCGTTACCTGCGTGCCCGTAGGGCCGAGGGCGGCGTCAGCGTGATGACCTGGATCAGCCTGATTGGCATTGCCCTCGGCGTCATGGCGCTGGTCGCAACGATGGCGGTGCGGGCCGGTTTCCGGGCCGAATTCGTCGACACGATCCTTGGTGCCAACGCCCATGTCTCGGTCAGCCGCGCGACCTATCTGGACGAGAACGGCGTCGCCACGCGGGCCATCGTGAATCCCGACGCGGTCGCCGCTGAAATTCGCGCCATTCCCGGCGTCACCCGCGCCGCGCCGATCATCCGGGGGCAGGCGATGGTCACCGCGAACGACCGCTCCAACGTCGCGGAGATCTACGGCATTTCCCTCGCCGATCTGAAGACCATACCGCGCGTCGCGGGTTCATCCGACGCACTGGGAGAGATCGACCGTTTCGAGGAGGGCATCGCCATCGGCTCCGGCATCGCCCGCGATCTCGGCATCGGCGTCGGCGACAGGGTGAAGCTTCTCCAGCCGAACGGCGTGAAGACCGCTTTCGGCACGAGCCCGCGCGTCAATGCCTACGAGGTCGTCTACATCTTCTCCGCCGGGCGCTGGGACATCGACCGGACCCGGATCTATATGCCCTACGCCGAGGCGCAGGCGTTCTTCAACCGTGAGGCGGGCGCGGACGAGATCGAGGTCTACGTCGCCGATCCCGAGGCCGTGGATGATTACACGGGGCCGCTTCTCGGTGCCGCAGGTGCCGGCACGCTCCTGTGGAGCTGGCGGGACGCGTCGGGCGCGTTCCTCAACGCGCTGTCAATCGAGGATGACGTGATGTTCGTCATCCTCGCGATCCTCGTCCTCATCGCGGCGATGAACATCACCTCCGGGCTCGTCATGCTGGTCAAGAACAAGGGGCGCGATATCGGCATCCTCAGAACGATGGGCCTGACCGAAGGGTCGGTCCTGCGCGTCTTCTTCCTCTGTGGCGCCTTTACCGGGGTGATCGGCACGGTGGCCGGTGTGATCCTCGGCTGCCTCGTCGCATGGAACATCGACGGGATCATGTCGGCAGTGAATTATCTCTCCGGCGGCGGAGCATGGGACCCGTCGATCCGGGGCATCTACCGTCTGCCGGCGGAGTTG
>JBNKFC010000147.1:0-6419 GCA_050289105.1 Paracoccaceae bacterium
CTGCACCCTCGGTCATTCTGAACCATTCCGTTAGCTCAGCTTCAGCCTCTCGCGCCTTCTCGTCCGTCCAGTCCATCGGCTTGGAGTAATGCGTCCCGAGATAGACGAAGCGGATCACCTCGCCCGGCACCTTCCAGCCGCTGGACCAGTTGCCCTCCAGCAGATCCCGCACAGTGAAAAAGTTGCCCAGGCTCTTGGACATCTTCTTGCCTTCCACCTGCAGCATTTCGTTGTGCATCCAGACGCGGGCGAACTCCGCCTCCGGATGGGCGCACATCGACTGGGCGATCTCGTTCTCGTGGTGGGGGAACTGGAGGTCGATGCCGCCGCCGTGGATGTCGAAACTGTCGCCCAAAAGCTCGTGGCTCATCGCGGAGCATTCGATATGCCAGCCGGGGCGGCCCCTGCCCCACGGAGAGTCCCAGCCCGGCAGATCGTCCGTGGAGGGCTTCCAGAGGACGAAGTCCATCGGGTCTTCCTTGAAGGGTGCGACCTCGACCCGCGCGCCCGCGATCATGTCGTCGACCGACCGGCCGGAGAGCTTGCCGTAATCCGTGTAGCTCCGCACCCGGAAGAGGACATGCCCGTCCTTCGCATAGGCATGGCCCTTGTCGATCAGCCCTTCGATCATCGCGATCATCTGGCCGATATACTCGGTCGCGCGCGGCTCCAGCGTCGGGGAGAGGTTGCCGAGCGCGCCCATGTCCTCGTGATACCAGCGGATCGTCTCGTCCGTCCGCTCGCGGATCAGTTCTTCCAGCGACCGGGGATCGCCCGCCGCCTTCCGGCGCTGCGCCTCGGCGTTGATCTTGTCGTCGACGTCGGTGAAGTTGCGGACATAGGTGACGTGATCGGCACCGTAGACGTGGCGGAGGAGCCGGAAGAGCACGTCGAAGACGATCACGGGACGGGCATTGCCGATATGAGCGCGATCGTAGACCGTCGGCCCGCAGACATACATCCGCACGTTCTCCGGGTCGATGGGCTCGAACACCTCTTTCGTTCGGGTCTTCGTATTGGTGAGCCTGATGGTCGTCATGCTATTCCCTCGCGCACGCATCCCGGCGGCGGGCTTACCAGTGTCTTTCGGTCATGGAAACAGAAGAACGGCCCGCCTGACGATGTCAGCCGGTAATGCAGATGATGCAGATGTCGCCGTTCGTTTTCATGCGCCATCTCATAGCGCAAATTCCCAGACCTGCCAAGACCTTCCGCCTGACCGCGCCGTGACGTCCGCGCAGGATGGGCCGCGACGTCGTCGCGTTCGCGGCCTTTCGGAGCGGCGACCCGGCCGTCCCTTGCGTTGCGCCAATCCTGGCCGGACCACCGGGAAGGCGTTTGTCAGCCGCGGCGAACAAACTGAAAAGGGCCGCCTCGTTCCCGAAGCGGCCCCGATGGAGGTCCGGACATGCGGCCGGCGTCAGCCGCCGATGCTCGTGAAGGTCTTGCGCGCATCCGGGCCGATGCCAAGCCAGCCCGCGATCGTGCGCGCGACGTGGTTGGTGATCTGGCTCTTCTGCGTCTCACCCCGCGCCCGCGCCGCGGCCATGGCGGCACCGGTCATTGCGGGGAAGGAGGCTTCGATATGCTCCGGCCCGGCGAGAACCTGGCCCGTCGCCGCGTCGCGGGCAACGATATCGAATTCGACATCGTGCACACCGCCCGGTGCCCGCGTCTCAGCCTTGAAGGTCATCGCATGGAACCGGGTCATCGTCACGTCGAGCCGCACCGGCCGCGCGCCCTGCAGCCCGGCGGAGCCGTGGCGGATCGCGTTCTCCATGATCGCCGCCACCTGCTGATAACGGTCACCCGGGGGGTCCTCGCGCCAGACGATATCGGCGTTCGGCAGCAGGCTTTCGGCCTCCGACACCCTGAGGCTGCCTGGCACGGCGACATGGACTTCCGAAATGCGCCACCCGGCAGAGGGCGCAGGCACGTCGTAATAGGTCCGGAAGGTTCCGCTACAGGCCGAAAGCCCGATGACAATCACTGCTACGGCGAGTTTGTTCACCACATCGCGCATACGCATTACACACTCCTACACAGTCATGCGGGGCGAATCGCACCCCGGTTTCGACGCCGAACTTGCATTGAAACATGGCGCGAATTGGTGAGAACTTCGGTAATTTTCACGGCCATAGCGAACTCCCGACCCAGAAGTGGCCATATTGTCACCTGGTTGAATCCATCCGGATCTTCCCCGCGCTCCCCTTCATCCGCCCCGACTTTCGCAGCCCGCTCCCGTGCGTCCGTGCCCTTTAGGGGCCGCAGCGATCCGTCGGGAACCCACGGTTTCGAAGCGCTGCTTCGGCGCTTCGGCGCCCCTGACGCGCGACGGTTGCCAGGAGAATGCTTCCCGGCCTATCCAGAAGACCGCCGCCCGGGATCGGCCGGGCCCAGCATGAAGGACCCCGTTCCATGGCCCGACTGTCGATCCTTGCGGCGCTGATCTGGTGCGGACTGGGCGCGATGGCCGGCGCCGAGCCCTATCCGCAGCACCAGGATCTTTTCGTCAACGACTATGCCGATGTCCTCGACGCGGCGGACGAGACCAGCCTGCGCGATACGCTGGCCGATCTGGCGAAAGAAACCGGTATCGAGATGACGGTGCTGACGATCCGCTCGCGCAGCGATTACGATCCCTCCGCCTCCATCGAGGCTTTTGCGACCGGGCTGTTCAACGCATGGGGCATCGGGGATGAGGAACGCAATGACGGCATCCTCGTGCTTCTCGCGTCCGACGACAGGGAACTGCGGCTGGAACTCGGCAGCGCCTATGACCAGGGCTACGACGTGCTTGCCGAGCATATCGTGAGCCGCTTCTTCGTGCCGGACCTGCGCGACGGCGATGCGGCGCGCGCGATCAGGACCGGAACCGAGGAGACGATTGCGCGGATCGCGCGCCGCCGTGCGGAAAGGCTGCCGGCCGAGGCGCTGCCCGACGCCGGAGGCGGCCTTCCCGGCTGGTTGCCCTTTGCCGTCATCGCCACCATCGGCGGTCTTCTCATCGCGCGGCGGCGGATTGCAGATGCGAGCTATGCGCTCCGCCGCTGCCCGTCTTGCGGGCGGGTGGGAATGCGGCGTGTCCGCGAGATCGCGGCGCCGGCAAGCGCCGACGCGCAGGGGCGCGGGATCATCCATACTACCTGCCGTCACTGCAATTTCAGGGAGGACCGCGACTACCCGATCACGCGCCGCCAAAAAACCGGGAAAGGCGGATCGTTCGGGGGGGGACGCTCGTCCGGCGGCGGGGCCACCGGCCGCTGGTAGTCGCCGGAACAGGAAAAGGGGGGCTGCTCGCCCCCCTCCCCGACCGTCAGAACCGGAACCCGACGTTGACCGCGGCCGTGGTCGCGTCGACATCCGTGCCGGTATTGTCGAAATCATTGAACTGGTGGCGGAGCACTTCGCCGCCCAGCGTCCAGCGATCGTTCAGGGCGTAGTTCGCACCGATACCGGCAAACCAGCCGTTGTCGGAGCGGCTCACGCCGCCGATATCCGCCTTGGCGCGGGCAGCACCGGCGGTGCCGTAGACGACCGTGCGCCCCAGATCCCAGCCCGCGCGCAGTTTCAGACGCGCGATGGAGTCGAGGTTGTCCGGTCCGCCGCCGAGATCGATATCGGTCTTGTCCCAGTCCACGCCGGCACCGAGAACCCAGTTGCCGAGGTCCCAGTCATAGCCGGCATGCACACCGTAGAGGGCCCCATCGCCATCGACAGCGCCCGCCGACACGTCACCGTAGCCGATCTGCGCTCCGACATAGCCGCCAGTCCAGTCCGTGCCGGTCACGACCGGTACGACGGGGGCTGCGACGGGGGCTTCGGCCACCGGTTCGGCGTAACCACCCGCGAGGGCCGGCGCCGCCAGCATACCCGACACCGCAACGCCGAGCGCGGCTTTTGTCAGCAAGTTCATCTTCGTCTCCAGTTCTGCTCAAATCTTTCATTCCGCCCGCCGGACCTTGCCGCCGGCTCTCGACGGACAGGTCCCTGCGGCCCGTGGAAGAAAACTATGCGAGTGCAGAAAGGTTCCAAGGGGGTGTCACAAACGCTTGATCGGCCACGGCGGGTTCGCGCCTGCGTCGGCAAGACTTGGCCTATGCGGGATCCTGCCGGACCACGTCGGCCGACTGGACAGCATGCCAGATTCCGGCTATTTTATGAACATATGTTCAGTTAATTCGAGAGGCGGGAATGCGACTTGCAGATGCACGGGCGATCGTCACCGGCGGCGCGTCGGGACTGGGCGCTGCCACCGCCGCCGCGTTCCGCGACAAGGGTGCACAGGTCACGATCTTCGACCTTGCCGATCAAGGCGCGGATTTCTCCGCCGGGATCGGTGCCGGCTTCGCCAAGGTCGACGTGACGGACGAGGCCTCCGTCGCCTCCGGCATCGCCACCGCACGAAGCGCGATGGGCGGCATCAACGTCGTCGTGAACTGCGCCGGCATCGCGACGGGCGAGAAGACGGTCGGCCGCGACGGACCGCACCGGCTCGACAGTTTCCGGCGGACGATCGACATCAACCTTGTCGGCACCTTCAACGTGTTGCGGCTCGCCGCCGCCGAGATGGCGGGCAACGCGGGGCCGGAGCGCGGGGTGATCGTCAACACCGCCTCCATCGCCGCGTTCGACGGCCAGAAGGGTCAGGCGGCCTATGCTGCGTCGAAGGGCGGAATCGTCGGGATGACGCTGCCGGTCGCACGCGATCTTGCGGGCCAGGGCATCCGCGTCTGCGCCATCGCACCCGGCATCTTCGCCACGCCGATGATGAAGGGACTGCCACAGGAGGTGCAGGACAGCCTCGCCGCCGAGGTGACGTTTCCCAAGCGCCTCGGCGATCCGGCGGAATACGCAGCCCTTGCCGGGTTCATCGTCGAATGCGGATATCTCAACGGCGAGGTGATACGCCTCGACGGCGCCTTGCGGATGCGCTGATGCCGCTCGAAAACCGAGTCACGCCCGAGGGACGGATCATCGCCGATCCCGGACGCGGGCTTCTCACCGGCAATCGCGGTATCCTTTGCGATGGGTCCGGGCGGCGGAAGTGGCTCTACCGGCACAAGGCGTGGCTCTCCTGCGCGCTTCACTTTCGCGACCATCGCCAGCCGCTCGCCTCCGACCGGACCTGGACGCCGCTCTTCTTCCTCGACGAGGCGGTCGCCCTTGCCGCCGGGCACCGCCCCTGCGCCCTTTGCCGGCGCGAGGCTTATACCCGCTTCCGCTCTGCTTGGGCGGAAGTCGGGGGCGGTGCCGCACCCGGCGCTGCCGTAATGGATGCAGCCCTCCATTCCGCGCGGATCGTGCCGCGCCGGGGCGAGAAGGTGACATTCCGCGCCGATCTCACCACCCTGCCCGACGGGACGTTCATCGCCGACGCGGATGGCCCACGCCTCGTTCTGGCCGATAGCCTGCTTTCCTTCACACCGGCCGGTTACACCACCGCCCGGTCGCGGCCCAGGACCGGGGAGGCTTTGGTCCTGACCCCCGCGCCGGTCGTCGCGGCGTTGTGGGCGGGGTATCGGCCGCTGCTTCACCCATCGGCAAAGGATGTCACCTAGCGCCCTGCCCCCGATCGGATGCGCGTCCCGGTCGATTTCCCTTGCCCGTGGCATGGGAAAACCGGACGCTCGCGCCAGAACCACCGCGGAGGTCACATGCCCGATTACAACACCCTCCTCGACCCGGAGATCCACGCCTTCATCGCGAAGACCGACAGTCTCTATGACCCCGAGACGGCCCGCATGCCGCTTGCCGACCAGCGCCGCGCCTATGACCGGCTGTGCGCCGCGTTCCGCCGCGGCCGCCCGGAAGGCATGACGGTCGCGGACCGGCCGCTTGGCGGCGTGCCCTGCCGTCACTACCGGCCGCGAGCGGCAAAACCCGGCGCGACGGTTCTCTATTTCCACGGTGGCGGATATATCCTCGGCGGTCTCGACAGCCATGACGACGTGTGCGCGGAGCTCTCGGAGATGACCGGGCGGCCGCTCGTCTCGGTCGACTACCGTCTTGCGCCGGAACACCTCCACCCCGCAGAGCGGGACGACGCGGTTGCCGCGCTCGATGCGCTTCTTGCCGGGACCGAAGACCGGGTCGTCCTCGCCGGCGACAGTGCCGGTGGCACGCTCGCTGCCCTTGCCGCCGCCGCGCGGCCTGTCCCGCGCGTTGCCGGGCAGGTGCTGATCTACCCCATGCTTGGCGGTGACTACGACCAGGGACCGGCGATGACCCATGCGATGGCACCGATGCTGAGCCGGGAGGACGTTCTCTACTATCAAGCCGTGCGGTTTCCCCCCGGCGTGAAAGGTGGCGCCGACGCCTGGCCGCTGCGCGCGGACGGTTTCGCGAACCTGCCGCCGGCAGCCATCTTCACCGCCGAGTGCGACCCCCTCGCCGGAGACGGCCCGGCCTATGCCGAA
>JBNKFC010000148.1:0-2824 GCA_050289105.1 Paracoccaceae bacterium
CGGGGCGGGATGGGGGCGATCACGCGGGCGATGGCCGACAGTTTCCGCGCCTCGGGCGGCGAGATCCGGGCGGGGTCCGGGCTCGACCGTTTCCTTGTCTCGAACGGCCGGGTGACCGGGGTCGTGCTGGAAAACGGCGACGAGTTCCATGCCAAGACCGTGGTGTCCGGCATGGATGTGCGGCGGACCTTCGTCGACCACACCGATGCGTCCGACCTTCCCGAGGACTTCCTCAATGGCGTGAAGCGCTACCGGTTCCGGGGGTCGTCGGGCAAGCTGAACGTCGCGCTCGACGGGATGCCGACCTTCCGCGCGGCGCCCGAGGGCGCCCGGTTCCTGCGCGGCGATCTGCACTTCCTCGACGACATGGAGGAGATCGAGCGCGCCTATGACGACTGGAAGGAAGGTCGTTGGTCGTCAAGCCCTTACGTCGATTTCCTCATTCCGACGCAGATCGACCCGACGATGGCGCCGCCGGGAAAGCACTACGCGACGATCTTCGTGCAATACGCGCCCTATGAGCTTGCCGTTGGCACCTGGGACGATGCCAACCGGGAAGCCTTTGCCAAGACGGTCATCGACAAGATTTCCCGGCACAGCCCCGATTTCGAAAGCCTCATCGTCCACAAGGAGGTGCGGAGCCCCGCCGACATCGAACGCGAAGTCGGGCTGACCGAGGGCAATATCTTCCAGGGCGAACTGACCTTCGACCAGCTTCTCTTCAATCGCCCCGTGCCGGGCTATGCGCAGTACCGCTCGCCGATCAGGGGTCTCTACATGTGCGGCTCGTCGACCCATCCGGGCGGCGGTGTCATGGGGGCGCCGGGGGCGAATGCGGCGCGTGAGGTGCTGAGCGATCTTGGCAAGCGCATCGACATGGGGGCTGCGGCATGAGCGTCGATGCGATCGTCATCGGTGCGGGCCACAACGGCCTCGTCGCCGCCGCGCGGCTGGGGCAGGCGGGCCGGAAGGTTCTGGTGCTCGAAGCGCAGGACCGCCCCGGCGGGCTACTCGGCGCTGCTGGCGGGATGCGCATGGCGGCGATGCCCACCGGCCTTCATCCCGACATAGCCCGGACGCTGGCGTTGCACCGTCACGGGCTGCGCTACGACAAGCCCATGACGACGATCGCGCTCGGTGCGGGGGCGCCGGTCCGGATCGACGGCGGCAGCGTCCGTGGCGTCGATGCCGCGATGGCTGCGGCCCATGCTCGGTTGCATCGGCGGCTGGTCAAACAGGCCGGCGCGCTTGGGCAGATGCTCCTGAAGGCGCCGCCGCGTCTCAGCGGCGGCGGGATTGCCGATCTGATCACGCTTGGCCGGATGGGGCTGTCGGTCCGGATGCTCGGCAAGGCCGACATGCGCGATCTTTTGCGGATCATTCTGTCGAATGTCTGGGACCTTCTGAACGATGAGATCGGCGACGGGCCGCTCGCTGCCGCCCTTGCCATGGATGCGACGCTAGGGGGGGCCATGGGGCCGCGGTCGCCCGGGACCGTGCTCGGCCTTCTCTACCGCATGGCAGGTCAGGGTGCCGGTGCCGCCGGTCAGCGAGCGATCCCCGTAGGCGGGCCGGAGGCGCTGGTTCAGGCGCTGGTGAAGGCAGTGGAGGCGACGGGCGGCCAGATCCGAACCGGTGCGGCGGTCGACCGCATTCTGGTCGGTGACGACGACCGCGTTGCGGGTGTGCGCCTTTCTGGCGGGGAGGAGTTGCGCGCGCCGTTCGTTCTCTCGAATGCCCATCCGCGCCGGACGCTGGTCGATCTTCTGGGCGTCGCGCAGATCGACGCCGAAGATGCCCGCCGGGCCCGGCTGATGGCGAGTGAGGGTATGGTCGCGCGGCTCGATTTCACGCTCTCCGCGATGCCGGAGGTTGAGGGCCTGAGCGCGGCGGACCTTGGCCAGCGGCTGGTGATCGCCCCCGACATGCAGGCGATAGAGACCGCGTTCAATGGAGCGAAGTACAACGCGCTTCCCGCCCGGCCGGTCCTCGAATGCACGATCGTGCCGGGCGACCGTCCGCGCCTTTCGGTCAGCGCCCAGTTCGTGCCCTGCACCCTGAAGACCGGCTGGACCGAGGCGAAGCGCGGGCAGTTGGCGGCCTCCGTCCTCGGCGTTCTCGGTGATGCGATCCCGGGTATCGCGGACCTTGTCACTGAAAGCGAGATCGCCACCCCCGCCGACATCGAGGCGCGCTTCGGCCTGCCGGGGGGACACTGGCATCATGGCGAATTCCGTGTCGACCAGATGCTGATGTTGCGCCCCTTCGCCGGCGCGGCCCAGTACCGGATGCCGGTCGCGGGTCTCTACCTTTGCGGCGCGGGGGCCCATCCGGGTGGCGACATCTCCGGTGCGCCGGGCTGGAACGCCGCCGGTCAGGCTTTGAAAGACGGGAGGGCCGCGAAATGAACGCGATGAAGAAGGCCCATCCACCGGTGCCGATGGGATTGCAGCCGACGCCCTTCCACGACCGGGTCGCGGCGGCGAACCACCAGCGGGGCTGGATGAACTGGATGGGCTTCGCCTGCGCCTCCGTCCTCGACACGGTGGAGTTCGAGTATTTCGCCATCCGCAATCAGGCGACGGTCTTCGACATCTCGCCGATGAACAAGTACCGGATTTCGGGGCCCGATGCGGAGGCGGTCGTCAACCGCCTCGTCACCCGCGACATCCGCAAGCTGAAGCCCGGCCGAGTGGCCTATGTCATCTGGTGCGATCAGGATGGCAACGTCGTTGACGACGGCACGGTGTTCCGTCTGTCCGAGACGGAGTTCCGCCTCTGCTGCCAGGAGCCACAGCTTTCCTGGCTCGATGATATCGCCTGG
>JBNKFC010000149.1:0-2409 GCA_050289105.1 Paracoccaceae bacterium
TGGGCTGTCGCTGTCCCTGCGCTATGAAGGCGGCCGCCTCGTTCAGGCCGCGACCCGGGGCGACGGGGAAACCGGCGAGAACGTCACCGAGAACGCCCGCACCATCGACGACATTCCCATGACGCTTCGCGGTGCGCCCGAGGTGCTCGAAGTGCGCGGTGAGGTCTATATGAGCCATGCCGACTTCGCGGCGCTGAATGCGCGGCAGGCCGAGGCGGGGGCCAAGACCTTCGCCAATCCGCGCAACGCCGCTGCCGGCTCGCTCCGTCAACTGGATGCCGGAATCACGGCCTCGCGCCCGCTCAGGTTCTTCGCCTATGCTTGGGGCGCCCATTCCGAACCGCTGGCCCCGACCCAGATCGACGCGATCCACCGCCTGGCAGCACTCGGTTTCGTCACCAACCCGCTGACCCGGCGGTGCGACGGGCCGGAGGCACTGCTTGCTGCCTACCGCGAGATCGAGCAGAAGCGCGCGACGCTCGGCTACGATATCGACGGCGTGGTCTACAAGGTCGACGATATCGGTCTCCAGCACCGGCTCGGATACCGCTCCACCACGCCCCGCTGGGCCATCGCCCACAAATTCCCGGCCGAGCTCGCCTGGACCCGGCTCGAGGCGATCGACATCCAGGTCGGCCGCACCGGCGCTCTGAGCCCGGTCGCGCGGCTCCTACCGGTGACCGTCGGGGGCGTCGTCGTCTCCAACGCCACGCTCCACAACGAGGACTACATCGGGGGCCGCGACTCCAAAGGCAATCCGATCCGTGACGGCAAGGACATCCGCGTCGGCGACTGGGTGCAGGTCTACCGCGCCGGCGACGTGATCCCGAAGGTCGCCGATGTGGATCTCGGCAAGCGTCCCGACGATGCGGTGCCATACGTCTTTCCGACGACCTGCCCCGAATGCGGCTCGGACGCCGTGCGCGAGGACGGCGATTCCGTCCGCCGCTGCACCGGCGGCCTCATCTGCCCAGCACAAGCCGTCGAAAAGCTGAAGCATTTCGTCTCTCGCGCAGCCTTCGATATAGAGGGGCTCGGCGCCAAGCAGATCGAGATGTTCTTCGCGGACGACACGCTGCCGATCCGCGAGCCGGCCGATATCTTCACGCTTCAAGCCCGCGACGCGGCCAATCTCGCGAAGCTGAAGAACCGCGACGGTTTTGGCGAGAAATCCGTGAAGAATCTCTTCGATGCCATTGACGAAAGGCGGAAAATCCCGCTCAACCGGCTGATCTTCGCGCTCGGTATCCGCCATGTCGGAGAAAGCACTGCGAACCTTCTGGCCCGGAACTACGGAACCTGGACGGCATTCGAGTCCGCAATGACCGCCGCGACCGTCGGAGAGGGGGCGGAATGGCAGGCCCTGATCGCGATCGATGGCGTGGGCGACGTGCTCGCCGCGTCTCTCGTCAACACCTTCCACCAGGAGGCCGAGCGCGCCTCGATCGACCGGCTCGTCAGCCATCTCGACGTGCAGGAGGTGACGCGCCCGCAGACCGAAGGAAGCCCCGTCGCGGGCAAGACGCTCGTCTTCACCGGGACGCTCGAAAAGATGACCCGGGCCGAGGCGAAGGCGCGGGCCGAAGCACTTGGGGCGAAGGTGTCGGGCTCGGTCTCGGCCAAGACGGACCTGGTCATCGCCGGGCCAGGCGCTGGATCTAAGGCGAAGGAGGCCGAAAAGCTCGGCGTCGAGATGATCGACGAGGATGCCTGGCTGAGGCTGATCGGCGGATGAGCCGACCGGCGATCCTCTTTCCGCTCTTCGCGGAGCTGGAGACGCTCGACGGTGTCGGCGCGAAGACGGTGAAGCATTTCGCCCAGATGGGCATCGAACGGCCGCGCGATCTGCTGTTCACTCTGCCCTATGCGGGCGTGGACCGCCGCCTGAAACACTCGATCCGGGACTGCGTGCCGCCCGCCACGATGACGGTCGAGGTCGAGGTCGGCGCGCATGTTCCGCCAAGGCGCAAGGGCGGTCCGGCGCGCGTCTTCGTGCGCGACGCGGAGACGGAATTCCAGCTCGTCTTCTTTCACGCCAAGGCGGATTACCTGCAAAAACAATTGCCTACGGGCCAAAGGCGCATCGTCTCCGGCAAGCTGGAAATCTTCGATGGCCTCGCCCAGATGGTCCATCCCGACCATATCCTTCGCCCGGAGGAAGCCCGGGACTTGCCGTCGTTCGAGCCGGTCTATCCGCTGACGGCCGGGATCACGCAGAAGCTGATCCACAAGGCGGTGTCAGCAACCCTCGACCGGCTGCCGGAGCTTGTGGACTGGATCGACCCGGCCCTGAAGGCGCGGGAGAAGTGGCCAGACTGGTCTGACGCGGTTCGCGCCGCCCATGGACCCGCCAACATGTCCGACCTCGCTGCCGAGGCGCCGGCGCGCCAGCGCCTTGCCTATGACGAG
>JBNKFC010000150.1:0-4006 GCA_050289105.1 Paracoccaceae bacterium
GCGATCTGCATCTTTCCGGGTGGATTCGGCACGTTCGACGAGATGTTCGAGAGCCTGACGCTGATCCAGACCGGGCGGATGAAGCGGGTGCCGTTCCTGCTGTTCGGCCGGGACTTCTGGGACGGCGTGATCAACTGGAAGGCGCTGGCCAAGGCCGGCACGATCTCCGAAGAGGACCTGTCGCTCTTCACCTATGTCGACACCGCCGAGGAGGCAGTGGAGATCATCGCGGCGTTCCGCGACGGCTGCTGAGATCAGCCGCCGGCGTCGATCTCGATCATCACCGGCCCGCCGACGGACCGGAGGTGACGGAGCGCTTCGGCGACGCTATCCGGCGACATCGGGGTCCGCCGGTAGGGCATACCGCAGGATCGCGCGACGGCCTCGAAATCGGGGGGGGTCGGGTGGCAGCCGATGACGCTGACGCCCGCCGCCGCCATCGAGGAGGCGATTTCGCCGTAGGCGTGGTTGTTCCAGATCAGAAAGGCGATCGGGAGCTTTTCGTCCACGGCCGTCATCAGTTCCGGCAGGGTGAACTGCGCACCGCCGTCGCCGGCGAGGCAGATGACCGGCGCGTCCGGTGCGGCGAGTGCCGCGCCGATGGCGGCGGGGATCGAGAAGCCCAGCGCGCCGAAGCCGGTCGCGGCGTTGAACCAGCCGCCGGGGCGGTCGTGGTCGTAATAGAG
Organism: Paracoccaceae bacterium; assembly: GCA_050289105.1. Taxonomy (GTDB): domain Bacteria; phylum Pseudomonadota; class Alphaproteobacteria; order Rhodobacterales; family Rhodobacteraceae; genus Albidovulum. Next base: position 687 of record JBNKFC010000150.1, read on the forward strand.
GTTGCCGGCGTAGATGGCTTGCGTGGAATCGCCGACGAAGATCGACCCCGGCAGGGTGTCGCGCACCGCGTTCAGGATCGCGATCTGGGCACGCATCGTGTCGTCGAGTGCGGCCCATGCCCCGGCGCGGGCGGCCTCGGCGCGCGCCGCGCCGCCGGTCGGTTTGCCTTCGGGCAGGGCTGCGGCAAGGGCGGGCAGGATCGCTTCGGCATGGCCCTGAAGCGCGAGGTCCACCGGGTGACGGGCCAGTTGGGCCGCGTCGACCTCCACCCGGATCAGCTCTTTCGGCCAGGGCAGGCCGCCGCGTCCGTACATGTCGTAGTCGGTCGGCCCGAATTCGGTGCCGATGGCGAGGACGGTATCGGCCTCGCGGATGAGGTCGCGGACCGGTTCGAGGCTGGGACTCGCCGGCACCGTCAGGGGGTGGGCGTGCATGAGGCCGCGGGCGTTCACCGTCTGGACGACCGGCGCGCCGAGCGCTTCGGCCAGCGCGCGAAGGGCGTCACCGGCGCGCCTCGCGCCGCCGCCGGCGAGGATCAGCGGGGTCTCGGCGCGGGCGAGCCGCGCGGCAGCTTCGGCGATAGCCTCGGCGTCGGGCAGGAGCGGCTCGGGCGTCGGTTGCGGCGCGGCGGCTGCCGCCGCAAGCCCCATCACGTCGGTCGGCACCTCGATATGGCGCGGACCGGGCCGGCCGGCCGCGAAACCCGCGAAGGCACGGTCGAGCGCGGGGCCGAGGGCTGCCGGATCTTCCACCCGCTCGGACGACAAGGCCACAAGGGCGGTCATCCCCCGCTGGTCGGGCAGTTCGTGCAGGTGCCCGAGGCCCTTTCCCAGCGTGTCGCGCCGGTTGACGCCGGAAAGGACCAGCATCGGCACCGAATCCGCCCGCGCCTGCCCCATCGGCGTCAGCGTGTTGGTCAGCCCCGGCCCGGTGATGACGAAGGCGACGCCGGGCTGGCCCGAGACGCGGGCATAACCGTCGGCCATGAAGCCCGCGCCTTGTTCGTGGCGGGGGGTGACGTGGCGGATCGAGGAGCCGGCAAGGCCCCGGTAAAGCTCCACTGTGTGGACGCCGGGGATGCCGAAGACGACGCGGACCCCGCGCGCTTCGAGCAACTTCACAAGCGCTTCACCGACCGTGGTCATGCCCGTTCTCCCTCTGCCATCCCGGCCGCATGGGCGACGATCCGGTCACAGGCCGCACGGAAGCGGGCATCGTCCACCGTCAGCGCCACGCGGACCCAACCCTTCAGCGTGGTGCCAAACGCCGATCCGGGCATAACGGCGACCCCGCTTTCGTTCAGAAGGCCGAAGGCATAGTCGCGGTCGCCCTGCCCCGTCGCGGTCACGTCGATCAGCGCGAACATCCCAGCCTCGGGCCGGTGAACGCGGAGCGCGGTTTCCTGCGTCAGCCGGTCGTCGAGATACTTCGCCCGCGCCGCGAAGCGCGCCCGCATGCCGGCCGCGACGACGGACGGTTCGGCGACGGCACTCGCGGTCATGTCGGCGATGAAGGGCTGGTTGCCGAAGAGCATGGTTTCCGAAAGCGGCAGCAGACGTTCGGCGAAGTCCGCCGAACTGACTGACCAGCCGGAACGGAAACCGGGGGCGGCATGGGATTTGGAGATCGAGGCGACGCAGACCGTCCGTTCCGCCAGCGCCGGCCTGTCGAAAGGCGACACGAAGGCGACGCCGTCGAAGACCAGCTCTTCGTAGACCTCGTCCGAGATGATCCAGAGATCGTGCGCCTTGGCCACGGCGCCAATCGCGTCGATGTCCTCGGTGGTCAGAACAGCGCCGGTCGGATTATGCGGCGTGTTGAGAAGGATCGCCCGGCTGCGGTCGGTGATCCGCGCCGCGATGTCCGCGGCGGCGATGCGGAACCCGTTCTCGGGCCGCAAGGGCACTGGCACCGGCACCGCGCCGCTGGCCCGGATCACCCCTTCGTAGGTCGCATACATCGGATCGCCGACCAGCACTTCGGTCCCAGGCTCGGCCACCCCCATGACCACGGCATAAAGCGCGGTCTGGGTGCCGGGGAAGCACAGGACCTGATCCATGCCGACGGGCCGTCCAGTGCGCAGGGCATAGCGGGCGGCAAGGGCTGCGCGCAGCTTCTCCTCTCCCCGTCCGGTCGAATACTCGGTCCGGCCGGCGCGCATCGCCTCGGCCGCCCGGTCGACCAAGGCCGCCGGGACCGGCACGTCGGGATTGCCGATCGTGAGGTCGATGACGTCGCGGCCCTTGCGCTTCATCTCGACGGCCGCGAAATGCACATCCCATTTGGCACCGCCGAGACCGGCGAGCCGGTCGAGGATCGGGGCATATCTCATTCCGCTTCCCCCAAGGTCAGGTCGAGCAGCGCGGCGACGGAGGCGCGGCCGATGGCCTCTATCTCGCCCGTGGCAAACGCATCCGGCAGCGCCCCGCCTTCGAGCCAGAGCCCGTCGATCACCGCGTTGCAGGCGATGGCGAGGCGGCGGAGTTCCGCCTTGTCCACCTTGCGCCCGGTCTCGGCAAAGGCGTCGGCGATCAGAGCCTCAAGCCGGTCGCGGTAGGCGAGGTAGTTTTCCTCGTGCGTCGCGCGCATCGCCGGGTCGCGCCGGACCATGTGGATGAAGGCAGCCCAGAGCGAGAGCGCGCGCGGATCGACGACGGGCGGGGTGAGCGACGCGGTGACGAAACGTGCAAGCCGCGCCCGCGCCGTGGCCCCGGCGACGTCGCGTTCGCTGCCCTCGAGCTGGCCCGCCATATGCGCCTGGTAGGCGGCGTTGATCAGGTCTTCCTTGGACGAGAAGTGGTGCCGGATCATCCCCTGCGACAGGCCCGCCGCCTCGGCGATGGCGCGCACCGTCGTCTCTGCCGGGCCGGCCTCGGCCATCAGGTCGAGCGTCGCGGCAATGAGATCGGCGCGCCGGCTCTCAGGCTCTTCCCGGGTGAATTTCCGCCGCTGGGAGGGCATGCCGGCTGGTGCTCCACGAAAAATTATACAATTGTATATTTGACCGGACGGCCCTCGCGCCGCAAGGGGAATTCGCATCTGGCGCCCCGGGCGCGAACGCGGCAGTCTGGATCGGGAATATCGGAGATCGGGAATGAAGAACAGCGACAGGCTATGGGATATCGTCGAGACCCATCGTGAGGCCTTCACCGGGTTGGCCGACCGGGTCTTCGACACGCCGGAAGTGGCCTATACGGAACATGAAAGCTGCGCCGCGCATGCCGAGATGCTGGAGGCGACGGGTGCCAGGATCACCCGCGACCTCGCTGGCATCCCAACGGCGGTGATGGGAGAATGGGGCTCCGGCGGGCCGGTGATC
>JBNKFC010000151.1:0-3186 GCA_050289105.1 Paracoccaceae bacterium
GAATGCATGACGTTGTAGTTCAGATCCGCCTCCAGCCCCTCCCAGAGCTTCAGCGAATGCGAGTAGAATTCCTGGTTGCCCGGCAGGAAGTAGTTGGCGCGCACGATTGTCGTGTTGCGCCCGACATTGCCGCCGCCGAGATAACCCTTCTCCAGCACCGCGACATTGGTGATCCCGTGGTTCTTGGCGAGGTAATAGGCGGTCGAAAGCCCGTGACCACCGCCACCGATGATCACGTAGTCATATTCCGCCTTCGGTTCGGGATCGCGCCAGGCCGGCTTCCAGCCCTTGTTGCCGAAAAGCCCCTCGCTGATGACCCTGAGCCCTGAATAGCGCATGACCTGCCTCCGTCCCTGGCCCAGTGAACCGGTCCGCGGCAGATATTTCAATGCCTGACCGCGACTTCCGCGCCTTTCCGCGACAACGAATGTCGCTCACCGACCCATGTCCGTGAAAATATTCCGGCGTCTCGCAACACCCGGTCGGTCTCGTTTGCGCGAATAGACGGACATGGCCAACCGAGGCGCGAGGGCCGCGACCCGGACCGGCACGATTTCGGGACGTGGCAAAGAAAAAACCGGCCTGGGCACGTGGCCCGGCCGGGAAGTTCGCCGATATTCGACGAGGGAATGACCCGGCCCGCGCATGGGCCGGGGCGGGTAGTTCAGCGCACCAGCCGGAAATAGGCGGCCTCGAAATTGTTGTTCATCCCGGCTCCGTTGCAGAACCCGAAGACGCCGTTCGACGTGACATCGAGCTTGCCGCCCGAGACGAGGGCCACACCCTCGATTCCGTCGGCATTGGCCGTCATCGAGACGTCGCCGGCCGCGATGATCTGGCTACCGTAGATGTTGACCTTTGCGGCAAATTCAACGCCGCCCTTCGTCACCATCTGCACGTCGCCACCCGACGCGCAATTATCGTCGCGGCCGATGACGATGTCGGAGGAGGCGTAGAACGACTTCGAGTCGGTATTCGTCGTGATGATCACCGCGTTCTCGATCACCGCGCCGGCGGCGAATTGCAGGCGGCAATCGGTGACGAGCACCATGTTCACGAGCGAGAAGCCAGCGCCGATCTGCTTGTGGCTCATGTCGTTTTTGCAGTCCATCACATGGATGCGGCCGGTCTTGAACTTGGTCGGGTCGAGCGAGGTCGCGCCCTGCGCCTTGACCGTGACCGGCGAGGCGTTGGTGATGTAGGACCGGTAGTAGGACGATCCCGGCGCCATGATCCCGACCTGCGGGTCGAACGGGCTGGTGATGATCCCGCGAATGATGTCGTTGATCCGGTTGAGGATGCGCAGCTTGTAGGAGCCGTCGCGCAACGCGGCGGAAAGGCCGGTATTGCTGGTAAAGCCCGAAGACGGCAGCTCGATATCGCGGCGGTCGGGCATCGAGACGATCACGCCTGGCTCGAACGTATTGCCCGAGCTGACCGAAACATGGGACTGGGAATGGATGCAGAAGCCTTGGGTGAAATAGCCGTTCGACTGCATGTCCACCCGATCCTGCGCAACGAAACCTTCGCGGAAGCATCTTGGATAGTAGGTCTCGAAGACCGAGCCGGACGTCACGTCCCATGAATTCTGGCCGATCAAGCCGAGCATGTAGGTCTGGACACCGTTGCCCATGTTCGCATGCCGCTTTGTCGAGACGAGCACGGCGTCACGCGATCCGGGATCGACAGTGAAGAGCTGGGCGTCGCGGTTCCAGTGGCCGAAGGTGATGTCCCCGGCGGTCAGGACCGAACCGTACTTGGCATCGGGCATGTTGAGCGCGGCGATCTGCAGCGCGGTGTTCTTCGCCTCTTCCGCCGAATGCAGCTCGCGCGTGTAGAGCGCAGCATGGGCGGCCGAATCGGCGGCGACCTGAAGCTGGGTCTTGGATGCAACGCCGTTGCCGAAATCGACGGCGAGACCGCCAAGGACCAGCGCGGCCATGAAGATCTGCAGGCTGAGCGCGGTGATGCCACCCTCTTCGCGGGCGAGAAACCGGGCGGCGGCGGACTTAAAGCGGCGTGCCATCGCTCAGTTCTCCATCAGGTGTTCGGCGCGGACCGTCATCCGGGCGCCGGAGAAGATCCCTGCGACACCGAAGAGGTCGAGATCGACGAGCGGCACGCTCACAGTCGTCGTGATCATGCCCGCAGTGAGGTTCGTCGCGGCCACCGAATGCGGACTGAGTTCATTGGCGCGGGCGAGAACGAAATTCTCCGTTTCGGTGGTGGAGGTGAGCCGTCCGATCGACATGTTGCGGTTCGCGTCCTGCGCGATGCGCAGGAGCCGCGACTGACCGTGAAACATCATCGTCACATCGGCGAGGAGCGCGATCAGCATCACATACATGGGAAGCCAAAGTACGGCTTCGACCGTGGCGGCCCCCTCTTCGGAGCGGGCAAAGAATGAGAAGCGACCGGAGAGGACGTGAGGGCAGCGCATAGTTACCATTTCCCTTTAACAGCGACTGGTTGATCCAGCCTGCCGCAGCGCCCCCACGAAACAATCAGCACACAAAATGCGGCGAAAATACGGCGGCACGCCATGCTTCGGGCCTGATATCTATAAAATTTCCCGAATAAGTTGTTTTTTACCCGTTCCGATATGTCGGCGCGACAGCATTGGAAGCGTTTCCTTCACCAATCCCGAGTCGATCTACATTGACTGGAATCGGTGCCAGCCAGCCGCGATAGCGCACGATCCGACCCAAGCCGAGAGGCGCGCGCAGGTCCACGTCGAAACGGAACCCTCCGTCCTCTGCCCGCTCGGACGCGTGGCTTTGCGGCAGCAGGGCGCGTGGCAGCGGGATGGGGCCAAGCCGACCACCCGCCACCGGGAACCACAATGCACCGTCGCCGACCCGAAGACCGAGGCGGAACGTGAAAGGCCCAAAGCGCTCGCTCACGCCCGCCGCATCGAGCGAGAGGTGGGAGTGGAAGCGGCGCCGGCCGAAGCTGCGCACCCAGATCTCGCCGCCGGGGACCGAACGCTTCGTCACAGTCACCACGACGTCACGCTCCTCAGGCGGAAAGCGGAAGAGGGTGGCGATCAGCCGGGCGATAAGGCCACGGCCGCGGATCACCTCGGCACGGCCGGAAAGTCGCAGGCAGCCTGCCCAGTCATGGGTCGCCCGTACGGCCTCGGGCAAGAGATCGAAGTCGGGGCCGAGATGGCGGGTAATGAGCGGC
>JBNKFC010000152.1:0-6035 GCA_050289105.1 Paracoccaceae bacterium
AACGCGCCTTCGTCAACGGCATCGTCGGGCTGATGGCAACGGGGGGATCGACGAACCTGATCCTGCACCTTCCGGCGATGGCGCGGGCGGCCGGGATCCTGCTGGAGCTAGAGGATTTCGACGCCCTCTCGGGCCTCGTGCCGCTGATGGCGAAGGTCTATCCGAACGGGATGGCCGACGTGAACCATTTCCATGCTGCCGGTGGGCTCGCCTACATGGTGGGCGAGCTGCTTGAGGCGGGCCTTTTGCACCCGGACGTGCGCACGATCGCCGGCGACGGCCTTTCGCGCTATGCCCGCGAACCGGTACTGACCGACGGCCGCCTCGGCTGGCGCGACGGTCCGACGGCAAGCCTCAACGACCGCATCCTGCGTCCGGCCGCGGATCCGTTCCAGGCAACGGGCGGGCTGAAGGAGCTGACCGGCAACCTTGGGCGCGCGGTGATCAAGGTCTCCGCCGTCGCCGAGGAGCATCGGGTCGTCGAAGCGCCGGTGCGCATCTTCGCCAGCCAGGATGAGGTCAAGGCGGCCTTTCAGAGGGGTGAGTTCACCTCGGACACCATCGTTGTCGTCCGCTTTCAGGGGCCAAGGGCGAACGGAATGCCCGAGCTGCATTCGTTGACCCCAATGCTTTCGGTTCTGCTGGGCCGCGGCCTGAAGGTGGCTCTCGTCACCGACGGGCGCATGTCCGGCGCCAGCGGCAAGGTCCCGGCGGCCATCCATGTCAGCCCCGAAGCCGCCAGTGGCGGACCGCTGGCACGGCTTCGCGACGGCGACGTGGTGCGGCTCGATGCAACGACGGGACAACTCGAAGCGCTTGGCGCCGACCTCGCGAGCCGGACGCCGGTTGTGCCCGATCTTTCGGACAATCGTCACGGCACGGGACGGGAGCTGTTCGAGACCTTCCGCCGATCCGTCGGCGCTGCAACCGAGGGCGCCTCGGCCCTCTTTTGACCGGGACGCCCACCATCCCGACCCAAATCTCACCGCCGGAGGCAATCACCTAATCCGGCGACGCGACCGAAAGGACAAAGCCATGACCCCAGCCGAACAAAGCCGACGCGCCGCAGAGATCTGCGCGCTTGCCCCGGTCGTCCCGGTCCTGGTGATCGACCGGCTGGAGGATGCCGCCCCCCTCGCCCGCGCGCTGGTCGCGGGCGGTCTGCCGGCGCTCGAAGTCACGCTGCGCACTCCTGCGGCCCTTGATGCGATCCGGGCGATGGCCGAAGTGCCGGGCGGGTTGGTCGGCGCGGGCACGCTTCTCACCCCCGCCGACGTGAAAGCCGCGAAGGCGGCCGGCGCGCGGTTCGGCGTCTCGCCGGGCGCCACCGACCGGCTTCTCGCGGCCTGCGAGGACGAAGGGCTGCCGCTTCTGCCGGGGGCCGCGACGGCGACGGAGGTCATGGTCCTCCTCGAAAAGGGCTACACGGTGCAGAAATTCTTCCCCGCGGAAGCGTCGGGCGGGGCGCCGGCCCTCGCGTCCATAGGAGCACCGCTGCCGCAGGTGAAGTTCTGTCCCACGGGCGGGATTGGCCCGAAGAACGTCGCCGACTATCTCGGCCTCTCGAATGTCCTGTGCGTCGGCGGAAGCTGGGTCGCACCGAAGGATCTGGTAGCAAAGGGGGACTGGACGGCGATCGAAGGGCTGGCGCGCGCCGCCGCCGCGCTGCCGCGCTGATCCCGCAGTTACTGGCACATCGCCGACCTAACCGCCCCATCCCGGATTGCGCGTGACCGGGCTCAGGTCTCGTCGCGGTTGCCGAGCAGCGCCCGGCGGATTGCGCCCTGCGAACAGGCCGCTTCGCCGATCTGAACCCAGGCCGCGATGAAAAGCACGGCCAGTGTCAGGGCGAGATGGCCGGCATTCACAACGACAGGCAGCGGCATTCCGACCGCCTTGGCGACCTGCTGCGCCATGGCGCCGAAGCCGGCGGCTGCCAGCGCGAAGACGAAGGCGTAGCGGCACCTGTTCCGGCGCAGCGCCAGTATCGCCAAGACCGGGCCCGCGCGATCGGACCCCGACCGGAACGGCCCCGAGGGCGACGTGGCGGAGCCGACGGCCAGCGCATAGGCGAGAAAGCCGAACGATAGAAGCAGTGTCGGCGCAAGGCCCGGTGCGCTCGGCATCGCGAGAAGTCCGAGCAGGACCGCGAAGAACGCGCCCGGCAGGAAATAGAGAATGAACGATCTGAGCGGGTAGAAATTCCGCATGGCTTCGATACGCTGGCTACATTCACGACGCCTCTTTGTGCCCGGCCAAACGGGCAGAGACATGGCAGCCTCGTGATGCTTGCGCGGCGGAAATCGGAAAACCCTGCGGCCGACGGGCCCCGTCCGCCTGCGCGGACGACGGTCGGCTTGACCGTCCGCTAGCTGCGGCCGGCCTCGGGCGACAGCCGCGCCGCGCGACCGCCGCGCCGGACCGGTTTCGGCGGCGCCACGAGCGCGGCCGTCAGCACCGCATTCATCGGGTGACCCGGCCTGTTCTGAGCGTAATGCGCAATCAGCGCGCGCACCGCTTCGCGCGGGTCGGTACCCGCCGCAAGGCTCAGTGCCCAGTCGAGGAAGATCGACCGGCATTCCCCCGCGGTGATCCCCTCAATTGCGTAACTTTCCCGGACGAGCCCCTTGGGGTCGGCAACCGTGAGATCCATCACTTTCCTTCCCATAGGAACCAGTCTTCCCCGCCTCAATCCGCCTGCCGCGCGGATGCGAGAAGGCACTGCGAGATGATGCCGCCGGCCCGCGCGACATGGCGTTCCAAGAGCGACGCCATCCCGGCAAGATCCGACGCGCCCGTCTCTCGCATCAGGAAGGCCCGCCCACCTTCGCCGATCGCTTCGAGGTCGATGGGCTTTTCGGTCAGGAGCCGCCCGCCCGCCTGAAGGCGCCAGAGGAAGCGATAGGCCTCCTGCAGCGCCGCCTCGTCTTCCTTCGCGAGAAAACCGGCGCGAAGACCGGCGCGAAGCTGCGGCTCGACCCTGCGGGCCGGCGATGCGGCGCGCAGCGCGCAGGACTGCGCAAGGAGTTCGATATCCTGAAGACGGCCGGGGCCGATCTTGGCCTCCCACGCGCCGTCGGGTGCCTTGGCGGCGAAGATGCGCTCGCGCATGTCGGCCACGTCGGGCAGGACCTTTGGGTCACCGCCCTTCGCGGCGAGGACGGCAACGCGGATCTCCTCCACCTCGGCGGCGAGATCGGGCTCCCCCGCCACCGGCCGCGCGCGGGTGAGCGCGAGATGCTCCCAGGTCCAGGCCTCTGTCATCTGGTAGTCGCGGAAGGACTGGATCGAAGTCGCGACCGGCCCCTGCCGGCCGGACGGGCGAAGCCGCATATCCACCTCGTAGAGCCGCCCGTCGGCCATCGGCGCGGTCAGCGCCGTGACCAGCGCCTGTGTCAGCCGTGCGTAATAAGCGCGCGCGGCAAGCGGGCGTTTGCCGTCCGAGGCATCGATCCCGGCCGCATCGTAGATCACGATGAGATCGAGGTCGGAGGCCGCGTTGAGACGCTCGGCCCCGAGCGACCCCATGCCGAGCACCACCGCCCCCCGCCCCGGCGGCGCGCCGTGCTTGGCGGCGAAGTCCGCGACCACGACCGGCCAGAGCGCCGCCAGCACCGCGCCGGCGAGATCGGCATATTCGCGCCCGGCGTCACCCGCGTCGATCAGGCCGCGCAGGTGGTGAACGCCGATGCGGAAATGCCATTCCCGCGCCCAGACACGGGCGGCACCAAGCCGCGCCTCGTAGTCAGGCGCCGCTGCGAGCCGGTCCCGAAGCAGCGCGGTCAGCGCGTCGCGACCCGGCCAGGGCGCGAAGAAGTCGCCGCCAATCACCGCGTCGAGTACCGCCGCATTGCGCGAGAGGTAATGGGCGAGCCCCGGCGCAGTTGCGCAAACATCAACAATCAAGTCGATAAGCTGAGGATTGGCTTCGAACAGCGAAAAAAGCTGCACACCCGCAGGCAGTCCGGCAAGGAACCCATCGAACTGCCGCAACGCCTCCGGCGGGTTAGCGGCCCGGTCGAGCCGGGTCAGAATCTCTGGCTGCACCCGTTTGAAGATTGCCACCGCGCGCTCCGACCGCAGCGCCGGGTAGGAACGCCAGCCATCGACGATCGCGCGCGACTCGTCGCTCATTTCCGGCTCCGCCCGCGCCTCGCCGGGGGCGAAGAACCCCTCGGTCAGTTCGGCCACGCGGTTGAGCCGCGCCAGAAGGTCCGCCCGGAACCGCTCGGTATCACCCTCGCCCGACATCCTGGCGATGCGATCGAAGCCCTCCGATGTCGTCGGTAAGAGGTGGGTTTGCGCGTCGCCGACCATCTGCACCCGGTGTTCGACGTCGCGATGTGCGCGATAGAGTGCGGTCAGTTCATTGGCGTCGGCATCGGGCACCCAGCCCTTGGTGGCTAGCGCGGCCAGCCCCCCCACCGTGTCGCGGGCGCGAAGCGAGGGGTCGCGGCCGCCGGCGATGAGTTGGCGGGTCTGGGTGAAGAATTCGATCTCGCGGATGCCGCCGACGCCGAGCTTCATGTCGTGGCCTTCTAGAACGATCTTCCCGTGCAGTCCCTTGTGGTCGCGGATCCTCAGCCGCATGTCGTGGGCATCCTGGATCGCCGCGAAATCGAGATGCCGGCGCCAGACAAAGGGGGTGAGCGTCGTCAGGAATCGTTCACCCGCCGCGATATCCCCGGCGCAGGCGCGCGCCTTGATATAGGCCGCGCGTTCCCAGGTGCGGCCCTGCGCCTCGTAATACTGCTCGGCCGCCGACATGGAGATGCAGACCGGCGTGACGGAGGCATCGGGGCGCAGTCGCAGGTCGGTGCGAAAGACGTAGCCGTCGGCCGTGAGGTCCGACAGAAGCGCGGTCATCTTGCGGATCACCCGGATGAAGGCGGCCCGCGCCTCCTGCACGTCGCTCGGATCGTAGCGACCGTCGTCGAAGAGGCAGATGAGGTCGATGTCGGAGGAGTAGTTGAGTTCCCCCGCCCCCATCTTGCCCATGGCGAGCGCGACGATGCCCGCCGCCGTCTCCGCGTCCTCGGGCACCGCGCCGGGCACCTTGCCGCGGCGGATCTCGTCGGCGACGAGCGCGCGCAGGGCGCGGTCGACAGCGCGGTCGGCAAGCAGGGTCAGCGCACCGGTCACGGCCTCCAGCGGCCAGACCCCGCCGAGATCGGCGAGCCCTGCCAGAAGCGCCACCCTGGCCTTGGCGCGGCGGAGTGCGGCGGCGAGCCCGTCGCCCTCTGCCTCCGTGATCCCGCCGAGAGCGCTGTCAAGCGCGTCTTCCGGGGACCCGGCGAGGGCGACCTCGAGCCAGTCGGCCTCGCGCAGCATCAGGCCGGCAAGATAGGGGCTGCACCCGGCTGTGCCTTCGAGAAGCGCGCGCAGCTCCGGCGCGAGCGCCGCAAAGCGTGTCCGCGGCTCTTCTGTCCGGGCGGATTCAAAGGGGATGGGGCAGCGGGTGAGGCGAGAAGCGAATGTCATGAGCCGACAGTATCGGCCGGCCCGGCAGCGTCAACGACCGGCAGCGCGGTCTGAGCGAAATATCACGCGTCACAGGCCAGCCGCGCCGGACGGAAGACAACCGCGCGCCAGGACCAAGTCGACGGACGACTTGAATTCGCCCTCCCGCCATGGCTTCAATGCCCGCGTCGCAACGGGGACGCGGACGGAGAGCCATGAGCAAGAGCCTGAAACGGGTGGCAGCCGCACTTGAAGCGGCGGGAATTTCGTCCGACATCCTCGAAATGCCGGGCGAGACACGGACCGCCGAACAAGCCGCAGAGGCGGCCGGCTGCCAGCTTGACCAGATCGCCAAGTCGATCATCTTCCGCGGCGAGGCGTCGGGCCATGTCGTCCTCTTCCTAACGGCCGGCGGCAACCGCGTCTCCCCCGCCAAGGCGAGTGCGGTGGCCGGACAGCCCCTCGGCAAGGCCGAAGCCGACCTGATCCGGGCGGAGACCGGCTTTGCCATCGGCGGCGTCGCCCCGGTTGGCCACTTGACACAGATCCGCAGCTGGTTCGATCCGCGCCTTCTG
>JBNKFC010000153.1:0-8200 GCA_050289105.1 Paracoccaceae bacterium
TCGCCGGCAATGAATGCGATGTCGACGGCATCGCCAATCCCGACAACATCACCTACATCCCCGGCACCGGCACGATGATCATCGGCGAAGATACCGGATCGGGCCACCAGAACGACGCCGTCTGGGCGATGAACACCGAGAGCGGGGCGCTGACCCGGATCATGTCGAGCCCTTACGGGGCGGAGATGACCTCGGTCTACTGGTATCCGAACATCGGCGGCCATGGCTACCTGATGGCGGTGATCCAGCATCCCTACGGCGAAAGCGACGAGGACAAGGCGGCCGCGGCCGAGGATACCCGCGCCTATGTCGGCTATGTCGGCCCGTTCCCGGTGCTGAGCAACTGACCGGCGGCACCGTTTCATCGTGACATTTCAGCATATTTGGGGTCCGGTTCGCCGGGCCCCTTTTTTGTCGCCGTCAGCCCCGAACGGCCTCGATCATCCGGTGGACATTCTCGGGATCCGCGTCCGGGGTGATTCCGTGACCGAGATTGAAGATATGCGGTCCATTCGAGAAGGCGCGCACGATCCTGCGGGTTTCCGTGACAAGGTCCGGCCCGCCCCGGACCAGAAGTGCGGGATCGAGATTGCCCTGAACGCAGCCGTCCACCTGCACATGCGTCGCTGCCCATTTGGCCGATACCGAATTGTCGAGTGCCACGCAGTCGGCACCCGTCGCCTTGGCAAAGCCGACATAGCGTTCGCGCGCCTCGCGCGGAAAGGCTATGACCGGCAGGCCGGGATGGCGGGCCTTGAGTTCGGCGATGATGCGGGCAGCGGGCTTCAGGGCGAAGTCGTCAAAATCCGCCCCTTTGAGCGATCCTGCCCAACTGTCGAAGAGTTTCACCACCTCGGCCCCGGCGTCGACCTGCGCCGAAAGATAGTCGATCGTCGCATCGGTGAGACGGTCGATCAGACCCGCGAAGGTCGCCCGGTCTTCGGCCTTCAGGCGATGCGCGGGGCCCTGATCGGGCGTGCCGCGCCCAGCGATCATGTACGTCGCCACCGTCCACGGCGCGCCGGCGAAACCGATCAGCGTGACCTCCTTCGGAAGCGCCCGCGACAGGATCCGCACCGTCTCGTAGACCGGGGACAGCGTGTCGTGAATCGCCGCCTTCGGCTTGAGGCCCGCAAGTCCCTCAGACGTTGTGATCGTGGACAATCGCGGCCCTTCGCCGGTTTCGAACCAGAGATCGCAACCAAGTGCCTGAGGCAGCAAAAGAATATCAGCAAACAGGATGGCCGCGTCGAACCCGTAGCGGCGGATGGGCTGCAGCGTCACTTCGGCCGCAAGCTCCGGGTTGTAGCAGAGCGACAGGAAATCCCCCGCTTTTGCCCGTGTTTCCCGGTATTCCGGCAGATAGCGGCCCGCCTGGCGCATCATCCAGATCGGCGGAACGGCTTGGGTTTCGCCGGCAAGGGCGCGCAGGATCGTCTTGGTCATCGGGCTCTCCTTCGCCCCTTTCATCCCGGCCTGCGACCCGATGTCAAGCGGATCACGGGGACCGGGCCATTGCGTGGGCATTCTGTCGCGGCTATGCCGTGGCCATGGACATGCCCACTTCGAAAGCGCCGCTCAAGATCGGCACCCGCGGATCGCCCCTCGCTCTGGCGCAGGCGTTCGAAACCCGTCAGCGACTGATGTCGGCGCACGGGCTCACCGAGGATGCCTGCGAGATCGTCATCATCAAGACCTCCGGCGACGACCGCGCGCTGATCGCCGCCGATCGGCCGCTGAAAGAGATCGGCGGCAAAGGTCTCTTCACCAAGGAGATCGAGGAGGCGTTGCTGGCAGGCGCCATAGACATCGCCGTGCACTCGATGAAGGACATGCCAGTCGAACAGCCGGCGGGGCTTCTTCTCGATTGCTACCTGCCGCGCGAGGATGTGCGCGACGCCTTCGTCTCGCCCTCTGTGGCGGTGCTTGCCGATCTGCCGCAGGGCGCGGTCGTCGGGTCGTCTTCCCTGCGTCGCCGGGCGCAGCTTGCCAACCGGCGGCCGGACCTGAAGCTTGTCGAGTTCCGGGGGAACGTCCAGACCCGCCTGAAAAAGCTGAACGACGGCGTCGCGGTGGCGACCTTCCTGGCGATGGCCGGGCTCAACCGTCTTAACATGTCTCATGTGGCGAAGGGCGCCATCGAGGTCGAGGAAATGCTGCCCGCCGTCGCGCAGGGCGCCATCGGGATCGAACGGCGCGCCGACGACCGCCGGGCCGAGGCGCTGCTCGCGCCGATCCACGACCATCTGACGGGAGAACGGCTTGCGGCGGAACGGGCCTTCCTCGCGACGCTCGACGGGTCGTGCGAAACCCCGATCGCCGGGCTGGCGGTGCATGATGGCGCCGGGTTGTGGCTGAGGGGCGAGATCCTGCGTCCCGACGGATCCGAGGTGATCCGGGGCGAGCGCCGGTGTGCGGCGGCTGACGCGGCAGATGCCGGGTCCGACCTCGCCCGGGAACTCCTTGGTCAGGCCCCGACGGGCTTCTTCGACTGGCGCTGACGGGGGCGCGCAGCCCAACGTCGCCGGAGCAGGGCCATCACGACGTCTTGGCCGGGATTGTCTTGCCGGGGTTCAGGATGCCCTTGGGGTCGAAGGCGGTCTTCACGGCCCGCATCATCTCGAGCGCGACAGGATCCTTGCGTCGGCGCATCGACGAAAGCTTCGACAGCCCGATCCCGTGCTCGGCCGAGAAGGAACCGCCAAGATCGGCGACGATGTCCTCGACCGCCTCGGTCAGCTCTTCGTCGAGGGCCTCGTCCTTGCGCGTGGGAAAGATCGTGTAGTGAAGGTTTCCGTCGCCCAGATGGGCGACCGTGTTCGTCGCGGCACCGGGATCTATCCGGTTCGTGGCTTCGAGCGCGCGGGTAAGGAACGCGTCGACCTTGTCCAGCGGCACCGCGACATCGGTATCGACCGTATGGCCGTGGCCGACCGTGATTTCCGCCGCAGCCTCGCGCCTCGCCCAGATCGCGCGGCGCTGCGCCTCGGTCCGGGCGAGCGTGGCGTCGAGGATCAGCCCGTCCTCCATCAGCGTGGCGAGCGTCTCTTCGAGAAGCGTGACGAGTGGGACCGACCCGTCGGGCAGGGGCGCCGTGTCGCGGGGCGCGGTGGCGCCAAGCTCGACGAGGATCGTCACGTCGTGGATCTCGGCGAAGGGCAGGCCGAGGTCGGGGCGGCGGGCGTGGAGCTGATCGAGATAGGTGCGCGGCATGAACTCGAAGGCTTCGACAAGCCCTCCGGTCGCCTCCTGCAGCCGGTTGAGAAGTGTGAGCGCGGCAGGCAGCGATGGAGCGGCCAGCATTGCCGTGGCATGGGCCGTCGGTTGCGGCACGAGCTTCAGCGCGGCTGCGGTGATGACGCCAAGCGTTCCTTCGGCCCCGATGAAGAGGTCCTTCAGATCGTAGCCCGAATTGTCCTTGTGCAACTCCGACATCAGATTCATCACCCGCCCATCGGCGAGCACGACTTCGAGCCCGAGGCAGAGCGCGCGGGTGGACCCGTAACGGAGAACGTTCGAGCCGCCGGCATTGGTCGACAGCACCCCGCCGATCTGGGCCGAGCCGCGGGCGCCAAACCAGAGCGGAAAGGAAAGCCCCTTCGCCTCTGCGGCGTCGTGCAGCGATGAGAGGATGACGCCCGCTTCGACGACCGCGACCCGCGCCTCGGGCCGGATGTCACGGATGCGGTTCATCCGTTCGAGCGACAGCATCAGTATCCCGTCCGCCGCGATCGCGCCGGTCAGTCCGGTCCGCCCGCCGACGGGAACGACCGGAACGCCGTCCGCATGCGCCAGTCGCAGGATATCCGCGACCTCGCCCGTGGTACGGGGCCTGAGAACGGCAAGGGGCTGCCAGGAGTATTTGCCGGTCCAGTCGCGGCCATAGGGCGCCGCATCGGTACCGGTCAGGACCTGGCCGGGGCCAAGACGTTCGGACAGGCGGGAGAGAAGGGGCATGGGCGGAACCTCGTTGGATTGGGGGCACTTTCGGACGGGTCGGCGGGATTGACCAGTGGGAATTCCGCCGAAGGGGGCGGGCAGGCGCCGATGATACGCGGCGCGGGCGTGGAACGTTGACAGGGGCAGGCGGGCGGCGGATCGTTCGGGCAATACCTGCACTTCGGAGCCCCCATGCCGCCCCTTGTCCGCCTTTCCGCCGCGTTGGCAGCGGCGATCCTCGCCGGCCCCTTGGTCGCTGCGGAGGTCGTGCAGCCCGTCCCGACCGAGGCGCCGGCTGGGGATTACGTGCTCGATCCCGCCCATGCGCGGCTGATCTTCTCGCTCAGCCATCTCGGCTTCTCGAATTACACCGCTCTCTTCTCGACATTCGACGCGCGGCTCGGCCTTGATCCGGCGGCGCCCGAAACGGCGACGCTGGACGTGACGGTCGATCCGACCTCGATCCAGACCTTCTATCCCGATCCTGCCTACGATTTCGACGCGGTGGTCGCGGGTCCGGATTTCCTCGATGCCGCACGGTTTCCTGAGATCACCTTCCGCAGCACATCGGTCCGTCTCGTCGCGCCTGACCGGGCGGCGGTGACGGGGGAGATGACGCTGCACGGGGTCACGCGACGGATCACGCTGAGCGTGACCTTCAACGGCGGTTATGCCGGCCATCCCCTTGACCGGATGGGCGCGCGGATCGGGTTTTCGGCCACGGGGACGCTCTTCCGGTCGGATTTCGGGATCGGCGCAGGGATTCCCGAGCCGGGGTCGAAGCTGGGTATCGGCGATGAGGTCTCGATCCGGATCGAGGCGGAATTCGTCAACCCGGACGTGTCGGGGGTGCAGGTCGGGCCGTGAAACCGCGCCGCGCTTGAAGTGACCGCATCAGACCGTATCGAACGGGATCAGCGCGACAAGCTGAAGTGTCAGCAATTGAACGGGAGAAACGAGGGCGCGGCCGAAATCGGTCGCAACTCGACGACACCCGGGCCCCAAGCCTCCGATTTCAAGTTGAGCGTAGGCAGAACAATACGATAGGCGGATTTTATGCCCCCGCTCAACGGAAACTCCGCGCTCCAGAGAGTGCCGATGATTTGGATATTCTTGGGGGCCACCAAGTCCGTTTTGCCAGTGGCGAGATTGGTTATCCTGATTCCCTTCAGTTCGGTTTTCGAGCCCATGAAGGGGATCGCCGACAACACCATCACCGCGCGCCCGGCCTGATCCTCACGGGCCAACACCCTTAGCCTGACGTTCTGTGGGCCATATATCCAGATGAACGGGAGCGAATCCTGGCATGTGGCCCCGGACTCAGTCCGTGCTTCGCCCTGATAGTCAGGCTGGAGACGCGGTCCCAGGAGCACCGGGACGGGAGTGCAGGCTGCGAGAATGACCAGGAGCGCCGCCCATTGGCCGGTCCGGCGTCGATTCTGAGTTCGGGGGAAAGACCGACGGATGATCGACGTTATTCTGCGGTACATGGCTCGACCAAGTTGAAGGCAACGGTTTGCATACTTCAACCCAGCGGGCCGTTCGTCCATAGGTTCTGCGCCGATTGAACGTCGGGGCCGGGTCATGCTTGGACGATCATGGCCCCGAGACTCGATCTCCGCGTTGCCCTGCAAAGCCGCCCTCCCACCTGCCAAAGTGACGAGAGGAGGAGCATGGGCAGGACGCCGGTCGTGGTGTCCCCGGGCGGCGCGTCACCTCACTCCGCCCGTTGGATCAGTTCGAGAACCTTCGGCCCAAGCACTTCCACCACCAGCGCCACGCCCTTCGCGTTGGGGTGCAACCCGTCGGGCTGCATATAATCGGCGAGTGCGGCCTGCTGGTCGGGCAAGGCGAGGATGGGGGCGAGGAACGGCTCGGACAGAAGGGTGCCATGCTTGGCGGCGAGGTCGGAGTAGATCGCGTCGAACGCGGCCTTGTACTCCGGCCCGTAATTTCCCGGTGCCAGCATCGGCACGAGGAGAATGGGGATGCCTTTCGCATCCGTCCGCGCGAGAATCGCATCGAGGTTGGCGCGGCTTTCCTCTGGCGGAAGTCCGCGAAGAAGGTCGTTGCCGCCGAGGGTCACGATCATTGCGTCCACGGGCACCGATAATGTCCAGTCGATCCGGGCGAGACCACCGGCTGTCGTGTCACCCGACACGCCCGCATTCTGCACGGTCACGTCCGCGCCGTGGTCGGTCAGCCAGCGCTGGAGCTGGGGCACGAAGCCATCCTCGGGCGGCAGGCCGTAACCCGCGGTCAGGCTGTCGCCGAAAGCCACGAGGTCAACCGGTTCCGCCGCCCCGACCTGCGGTGCGAGGAGCATCATCGCGATCCCCGTGGCGCGCGCGAGGTTGCGTAAAATGCCCCCGACCCCATATGCCTTTCTGAGGCGGAACAGGCAGGCGAGTGGCATGAGCGAAACGATTCTGAGCCTTGAGGATGCCCGGCTGGTGCTCGAGGGCAATGCCGGGCCCTTGGAAATCTTGCGCGGCATCACGCTTGCAGTCGCACGGGGCGAGAGTCTCGGGCTCGTCGGGCCGTCGGGGTCGGGCAAGTCGTCGCTCCTCATGCTCATGGGCGGGCTCGAACGCGCCACGTCGGGCCGGGTCATGGCGCTTGGCCACGATCTGACGGCAATGGACGAGGATGCGCTCGCACGGTTCCGCCGAGGCAATATGGGCATCGTCTTCCAATCCTTCCACCTGATTCCGACGATGACGGCGCTGGAGAACGTCGCGATCCCCCTGGAACTTGCCGGCACCAAAGACGCGTTCGGCCGCGCTGCCGCGGAACTTGAGGCGATGGGCCTCGGCGCGCGGATGGATCACTATCCGGCGCAACTCTCGGGGGGAGAGCAGCAACGCGTGGCTTTGGCCCGCGCAGCCGCGCCCCGGCCGGCGATCTTTCTCGCTGATGAGCCGACTGGCAACCTCGACGGCACGACCGGCGAGACGATCATGGAGCTTCTCTTCGGCCTGCGCGACCGACACGGGGCGACGCTGATCCTTGTCACCCATGCGCCGGAACTGGCGGCGCGCTGCGACCGCGTGGTGCGGCTGGCCGACGGCCGGATCGCGGGCGAGGAGCGGGTGGCATCGGCGAAGGTGGCCGAATGAACCTGCCGGTCGCGCTTCGGATCGCCCGGCGCGAGATGCGCGGGGGCCTCGGCGGGTTCGCGGTATTTCTGTTGTGCCTGATGCTTGGCGTGGCGGCGATCGCGGCCGTGGGCACGGTGCGGGCGGCCATCGATCAGGCGATCCGCGATCAGGGCGCTGTGCTCTTGGGCGGCGATGCCGAGATGTCCTTCACCTACCGCTACGCAAGCGACGCAGAACGGGCGTTCATGGATGCCCGCGCGGCAAAGGTGGCGGAGATCGTGTCTTTCCGTTCGATGGCCGTGAAGGGTGAGGGCGACACGTCCGAGCGCGCCCTCACGCAGGTAAAGGCCGTGGACGCGGCTTATCCCCTGACCGGGGCGCTGATCCTCGACCCACCGATGACACCGGCGGAGGCTTTCGCTGCCGTGGACGGTGTGCCGGGCGCGGCCCTGGACCCGATTCTGGCGGACCGGCTGGGTCTTGCGGTCGGTGACCACTTCCGCCTCGGCACCAAGGAGTTCCGGGTCACGGCACGGATCCTGCGGGAGCCGGATTCGGTGACCGGTGGCTTCACGCTCGGGCCGCGAACGATGGTGCGAACGGCGGATCTGTCGGGATCCGGACTTCTGGAGCCGGGCAGCATTTTCGACACCCATTACCGGCTCTTGCTGCCCGAAGGCGCGGACGTTGGCCCGTTGGGCCGCGAGGCGGTGGCCGCCTTCCGCGATACCGGGATGCGGTGGCAGGATTCCCGCTATGGGGCGCCTGGGATGCGGCGCTTCGTGGACCGGATGGGCTCGTTCCTGGTGCTGGTCGGGCTCGCCGGCCTGGCGGTCGGAGGCGTCGGGATCGGGGCGGCCGTGCGCTCCTATCTCGACGGAAAGACCGCGACGATGGCGGCACTGAAGGCACTGGGGGCGGAATCGGGAACCATCTTCGCGGTCTATCTGATGCAAGTGGCGGCGCTGGCGGCATTGGGTGTCGCCTTGGGGTTGGTGCTTGGAGCGGGAGCGCCAATTCTGGCCGGGCCGCTGATCGCCAAGAGCCTGCCGATCCCGGTGATGATCGGCGTGAGTTGGAAACCCCTGGCCGAGGCGGCGCTATACGGCGCGCTGACGGCCGCGCTTTTCGCGCTCTGGCCGCTGGCGCGGACGCGGGAG
>JBNKFC010000154.1:0-1926 GCA_050289105.1 Paracoccaceae bacterium
GCGCGATTGGCCCGCCTTGATGTGGTTCAAGGGATAGTGCCGTTCCTCGGTCGTCTGGTCGATGAAGGCGGAATGGCGCTGGCTGAACGTGCCGCGGGTGCAGTCCTGCCCGGCAAGGCGCACCGGGAAGCCCTCGGTCAGAAGCGAGCCGAAGGCCAGGGCCTCGCCCGTCGCCCAGTCGAAGCCCTTGCCGGACTTGAACATCTCGGCCTTGTTTTCCAACTGGCGGGCGACGGTCTTGTGGATGTCGAAGCCGTCCGGCACGCGGGTCAGTGCGGTGCCGATCTCACCCAAAAGCTTCTTGGTGATCGCGGTCTTGCCGGGCGTATATTCCTCGCCCTCGCGGTCGAGATGCGACCAGCGGCCATCCAGCCAGTCGGCCTTGTTCGGCTTGAAGTTCTTGCCGGTCTCGAACTCTTCGTTGAGATGCGCCTGGAAGGCGGCCTTCATATCCTCGATCTCACCTTCCGGGATCAGCCCGTCGCGCACGAGGCGTTCGGTGTAAAGCTGCAGCGTGGTCTTGTGGGTCTTGATCCGCTTGTACATCTGCGGATTGGTGAACATCGGCTCATCGCCTTCGTTGTGACCGAAGCGGCGATAGCAGAACATGTCGATCACGACGTCCTTGTGGAACTTCTGGCGGAACTCGGTCGCGACCTTGGCGGCGTGGACGACGGCCTCGGGGTCGTCGCCGTTCACGTGGAAGATCGGCGCCTCCACCATCAGCGCGATGTCGGTCGGATAGGGCGAGGAGCGCGAGAAATGCGGCGCGGTGGTGAAGCCGATCTGGTTGTTCACCACGATATGCATCGTGCCGCCGGTGCGGTGCCCGGCAAGGCCGGAAAGGCCGAAACATTCAGCCACGACGCCTTGCCCTGCAAAGGCCGCGTCGCCATGCAGGAGGATCGGCAGGACTTGCGTCCGGTCGCGGTCGTTGAGCTGCGCCTGCTTGGCCCGCGCCTTGCCCAGCACGACCGGGTTCACGGCCTCAAGATGCGAGGGGTTGGCGGTCAGCGACAGGTGCACCGAATTGCCGTCGAATTCACGGTCGGATGAAGCGCCGAGATGGTATTTCACGTCGCCCGAGCCGTCGACATCCTCGGGCTTGTAGCTGCCGCCCTGAAACTCGTTGAAGATCGCCCGGTAGGGTTTGCCCATCACATTGGCCAACACGCTGAGACGCCCCCGGTGCGGCATCCCGATGATGATGTCGCGTACGCCGAGATTGCCACCGCGCTTGACGATCTGTTCCATCGCGGGGATCAGCGCTTCGCCGCCATCCAGGCCGAAACGCTTGGTGCCCATGTATTTGACATGGAGGAACTTCTCGAAGCCCTCGGCCTCCACCAGCTTGTTCAGGATCGCCTTGCGGCCTTCGCGGGTGAAGGCGATCTCTTTGCCGAAGCCCTCGATCCGTTCCTTGAGCCAGCCGGCCTCTTCGGGGTTCGAGATATGCATGTACTGAAGCGCGAAGGTGCCGCAATAGGTCCGCTTCACGATGGCGATGATCTCGCGCATCGAGGCATGTTCGAGGCCCAGAACCTTGTCGATGAAGATCGGCCGGTCCATGTCGGCGTCCGAGAAGCCGTAGGATCGCGGGTCCAGTTCCGGATGCGGTGTTTCGACGCGCATGCCGAGCGGGTCGAGATCGGCCACAAGATGGCCCCTGATGCGGTAAGCCCGGATGATCATCAGCGCGCGGATCGAGTCGAGCACGGCCTGCTTGACCTGATCGTCGCTGACGACGACGCCCATATCGGCGGCCTTGGCCTTGATCTTGTCGCCCGCGCCTTTCATTTCCTTGGCGGCGATCGGCCATTCACCGGTGAGTGCCGAGGTCAGTTCGTCGGCGGGCATGGGCGGCCAGTCGGGCCGCTCCCAGGTGGCGCCCTTCGCCTCGCGCCGGACATCGTTTTCCGCATCGCC
>JBNKFC010000155.1:0-3405 GCA_050289105.1 Paracoccaceae bacterium
GCTGATCGAGGCGCTGAAAAGCCTCTCGCGGACGCTGATCGAGATCGAACGGCTGAACAAGAAGATCCGCACTGCGTCCGAGAACGGCCGCCGCAACCTTTACCTGATGTCCTTCATCGGGCCCGTCGTCGCCATCGCCTCGGGCTTCGTCGTCGATCACGAATCCTCCGTCCTCGACGACGGGCTCGGGCAACTCCTGATCGGCGTCTCGATCCTCGCCTTCCTCGCCGCCCATGTGATCGGCCACCTTCTGACAAAGGCCAAGGTATGACCCCGGCTTATCTCCCCCTCGCCATCGCGGGCTTCACCGGGCTCGGCACGCTCCTGATCGGCCTTGTCGTCGCCGACTGGCTCACTTCCTCGACCGCGCGGTTCAACTCCCAACTGGAGGCCGAGCCGGTGCAGCGCGAACAGGCCGCCCGCGTGATCCGTGCGATCGGCACCGCCTTCATCGGCCTCGCAAGCCCCTTCGAGAAGCTCGCCGACGATCTCGACCAGCAGCTGACCTATGCCGGGCGTCCCTACGGCGGCGTGGACGGGCGGCAGTATTTCGCGGCGGTCATCGTCCTCAGCATCCTCATCGGCGGCGCGGTCGCGGTGTTCTTCGGGCTCAACCAGATCCTCCACGGCGCGGGCCCCGCTGTCGCTGCGGCGGCCGTTCTGAAATGGTGGATGGTCGTCACGATCTTCATCGCGGTCTTCCTCATCCTCGACGTGCGCAACAGCGCGCAGCGCAATGCCGACGAGCTTGAGCGCGAGTTTCCCTTCTTTCTCGACCTCGCCGTCCTCGTCGTCCAGGCCGGTGGCACGCCGCGCAAGGCGCTCTCGAAATATGTCGAGGCTTCGCCCGGCACGCCCCTCTCGCGCGAGATCGCGATCACCGCGAAGGACGCGGATTCGACAAGCTTCGACGAGGCGCTGCACCGGATGGTGGAGCGGGTGAAGCCGGTCACCGTGAAGACGATCCTGAAGAACCTCGCGCAGGGTGAAAAGTCGAGCGGCGAGGCCGAGCAGTTCTATTCCGATCAGGCCGAGGAGCTGCGCTACTTGCGCGAGGAAATGGCCAACCGGACGGCCGAGCGGCTGAAGACCAACATCGTGCTGCCGGTCTTCCTGATGATGATGGCGATCATCCTCGCCGCGCTCGCCCCGACCATCGTCTCGATCCGCGGACAGGGGTTTTTCTGATGGCTCTCTCGCTCTTCACCCCCAAGGTTCTCTGCGCCGAGGTCACCGGCGGCATCGACCTCGAAAGCCGCGTGCTTCTGACCGGGGACCGCGTCACGGTCGGCTCCGCCCCCGGCGACGGCTTGCGGCTTGGTGCCCGGAACATCGTCGGCGCTCACCTGACCTTCCAACGTCAGAAAGGGTCCGATGCGTGGGAGTATTTCAGTTCCGACCGAGGCCACACGGCCGTCGACAAGGGCAATCCGCGCACCGGGCCGGTGCGCCCCGGCATGTTCTTCGTCCTTGGCGGCGAGACCCGGATCGACATCGTCAAGACGGACGCCCCGGCCGACCTCGCGACCCGAGCCAAGGGCGAGAAGGGCAAGACAGTCCCCCTCGGCGTGGCGCTTCCGATGATGGGCCTGATGGTCGTCGGCTTCGCGCTTTACATGGGCTCCCTTGCCGGGGGCGGCAGCGACCGGTCGACCTTGCGGACGACGCCCTGGTTCGATGGCAGCGCCGCCCTCGAACCCGCGATCGAGACCTGCCTCGCCTCCGGCCTCAGCCCCGAGGCGCGGGCGCTGACGCCGGGAACCAACGCGACGGAGCCGGATGCCCTCTTCCGCGCGGCTCTCGCGTCGGACGGCGGCGAAAAGGCAAGGGCGAACCTCGCCGCGAAAGTGCGCGGGTTGATCGCCGACAGCCACCTTCTCGCCCATGAAAACCGGCTACTGGAAGCCTCCCGCACCCTACGTCGTTTGGAATACGTTTTGCCGGTGGGCAACGGCGATTGCCCTATCCTTTCCGCAGCCCGGCTCGATCTGGCGATCCTGGAACTCAGGGACGGGCAACGCTGACCTTATTCGCGGGACCCTCTGATGACTGACACCGCCAACAACGTGATCGACGCCCGCCTGCAAGAGGCGCTGTCGCAATATTTCAACGGCGTGACCTTGCGCGAAACCATCGGCGATTGCGCGGTCCTGTCCGGCATCCGCAAGCAGAACGGCGCGCCGGTGGACATCTACACGCCGAGCTTCGCGGTGGCGAGCGACGACGCCGCCTGCGCCGCGATCGGCAAGGAATTCGAGCGCTACGAGAAGCTGGCGAGCACGCGGCTGCAATCGGCCGAGCGGCTTCTGGCCTCGCGCGCCTTCAAGAAGTCCCCGGCCCTCGCGCTTCTGAGCTGTCCCCACCCGGTCTTCGACGAGGCGTTCGATACCCGTTCGGCCGAGGCCAAGCTGCAGATCTTCGACGAGATCCTCGACGGGCTCGCCGTCCTGCACGGGGCCGGGATCGTGCATGGCAACCTCAACCCCGACGCCGTCCGGCGCGAAAGCAGCGACGGGGCGCTTCGGCTGTGCGATTTCACCTTCGCGGGCGGGCGGGCCACCAAGGTCACGCGCCAGCCGCCGGCCTACCAGTCGCGCCACGTGATCAACACCTCGCAACCGGGGCTTGCCGACGACATCCATTCCGCCGGGATGCTCGGCTACCGGATCCTCCTCGGCCCCCACGGCGCCGAGAAGGTGCTGACCGGCCGGGCCGAGGCGCAGGAGGGCGAGGCCATCGTCTCGGCCATCCTCGGCGAGGAGCCGGCCGCCCCGACGGCCACCGATCTTTTCCCCGAAGGTCATCCGAGTGCCGAGCAGATCGCCCGGCTTCTGGCGCGGATGACCGGGCGGCTGGCGAATGCCACGGCCTACAGTTCCGCCGCGGCCGCGCTGAAAGCCTTCCGTTCCGTCGTCGAGAACCCCAATGTCGGCATCTCCGCATCCGAGCCCCTGCGCACCAGCACCGCACCCTCGCCCGACCTCGCGCTGGCGTCGGCCGCGATAGCACCGCCTTCCGGACTTGCCGGGATCTCGCGCGCGACGGCGATGGCGCTTTTCGGCGGCTTCCTGGTCTCCACCGCCGCCGCGGTCTACTTCTACTTCGAGAACCGCGCCACCACCGACACGTTGCGCCTTGCGATGCAAAGCCGCGCCGCGCTGGCGGCGAAGCTAGACGAGAGCATCGCGCTGACCGGCAGGGTCAAGGCGGCCGCTCTAGAGATGCGCGGCGCCGACCGGCTGATCACGGAGGCGCGGCTGACCGGAGCCGAGACGGCCTCCGATGTCTCGGCCGGCCTCCTCTCCGATGCGGGCGCGGCCTATTCCGGGGCCGAGGATGCGTTGGCGGCTGACGACACCGAGGCCGTCCTGGCCTCGGTCCAAACCTCCGCCGACGCCGCGACTG
>JBNKFC010000156.1:0-2536 GCA_050289105.1 Paracoccaceae bacterium
CTGGGACATCGCCGGCCCCAGTGCACCCGGCGAACGCATCCGCGTCGAGGGCACGGTCTTCGACGGCATCGGCGCACCGGTCAAGGACGTGCTTCTTGAGGCCTGGCAGGCCGACGCCAACGGCATCCACGCCCACCCCGAAGACCCGCGTCACGCAGAGGTGGCCGAGGGATTCCGCGGTTGGGGTCGGGTAATTACCGATTTCGAGACCGGGCTTTGGTCTTTCGACACGATCAAGCCGGGCGCCGTGATGGGGCGCAATGGCCGAATGATGGCGCCGCATATCAGCCTCTGGCTCGTCGCGCGCGGCATCAATATCGGGCTCAGCACCCGGATGTATTTCGAGGATGAGGACAACACCGCCGATCCGGTCCTGAACCTCATCGAACAGGTTGACCGGCGCCGGACCCTCATTGCGACCCGAGACGAAAGGGATGGCGTTGTCACCTACCGCTTCGACATCCGCCTTCAGGGCGAGGGCGAAACCGTATTTCTGGATATCTGAGCAATGGGCCCCTGCATCATCTGCGTCGCGATCACCGGCTCGCTCCCGACCAAGGCGAACAATCCCGCCGTGCCGATCACGATCTCGGAACAGGTGGAGTCGACCCATGAAGCCTTCGAGGCCGGCGCCACCATCGCCCACTGTCATGTCCGCGACGACGATGGCAAACCAACCTCGGACCCCGAACGGTTCAGTCGTCTCAAGGAGGGCATCGAACAGCAATGCCCCGGCATGATCGTTCAGCTTTCGACCGGCGGCCGGTCGGGGGCGGGCGCTGCGCGGGGCGGGATGCTCCCCCTGCGCCCCGACATGGCCTCGCTCTCGGTCGGGTCGAACAACTTCCCGACCCGCGTCTATGAAAACCCGCCGGACCTCGTCGATTGGCTTGCGGCCGAGATGGTGACTTACGGCGTGAAGCCAGAGATCGAGGCGTTCGACCTCTCGCATATCCTGAAAGCGAAAGAGATGTGGGATCGGGGCCAGATCGTCGATCGGCCCTATGTCCAGTTCGTCATGGGCGTGAAGAACGCGATGCCCGCCGACCGCGATGTCTTCGACTACTATATACACACCGTGCACCGGCTCTTCGGCCCCGACGCGCCGTGGTGCGCCGCCGGGATCGGGTCGAACCAGATCGTGCTGAACGACTGGGCGATATCTTCGGGTGGCCATGCGCGCACCGGGCTGGAGGACAATGTCCGGCTCGACCGCGATACGCTCGCGCCGTCCAATGCGGCCTTGGTGGCGCGGGCGGTGGAGCTTTGCGAAAAATACGAACG
Organism: Paracoccaceae bacterium; assembly: GCA_050289105.1. GTDB lineage: Bacteria > Pseudomonadota > Alphaproteobacteria > Rhodobacterales > Rhodobacteraceae > Albidovulum. The sequence continues at coordinate 1,285 of JBNKFC010000156.1, forward strand.
CCCCGTCGCGACATGGGCCGAGGCGCGCGCCATCCTCGGCTTGCGCCAACCCGGATAAGGACGACCATGCCCGCCAGCCCCGCCGACAGTGCCCTTTACCGCGACCTTTTCGGGGACGAGGAGACGCAGCGCCTTTTTACCGACAGCGCCGAGATACGGGCAATGCTGCTGGTCGAAGGGGCGCTGGCGAAGGCGCAGGGTGATCTCGGTCTGATCCCCGCCACGGCCGCTGCCTTCATCGACCGGGCCGCGCGCGAGGTGCAGATCGACCCGGCGACGCTTGCCGCCGAGGCGGCGGTGAACGGCGTGCCGGTGCCCGGCTTCGTTGCCGCTTTCCGCAAGGTGGCGAACGCGCCCGAGCACATGCAATACTTGCATTGGGGCGCGACCAGTCAGGACATCATGGACACCGCCTTGATGCTGCGGCTGAAGCGCGTGCTCGACCTCTGGGACAGCCGGCTCGAGACACTCTTGTCGCGCCTCGCCGCACTGGCGGAGGCGCATGCAGATCTGCCCATGGCGGGGCGCAGCTATGGCCAGATCGCGACCCCCACGAGTTTTGGCGCCGTCGTCGCCGCCTGGGGCCGGCCGCTCTTGCGCGGGCGTCACCGCCTCGCGGCTTTGCGGGGCAGTTGCCTTTGCGTGTCGCTCTCTGGCGCCGCAGGCACGTCATCGGTCCTCGGGCCGGACGTGCCGGCGCTCAGGGCGGCGATGGCAAAGGCGCTCGGCCTTGCCGATCCGGGGGCAAGCTGGCACAGCGAACGCGACCGGATTGTCGAGCTTGCGAACGAAATGGCCGGCCTTGCGGCGAGCATCGGCAAGATGGGCGAGGATCTGATCCTCATGACGCAATCGGGGATCGGCGAAGTGTCGATCTCGGGCGGCGGCGGCTCCTCGACCATGCCGCAAAAGCAGAACCCGGTCGGGCCCTCTGTCCTCGTGGCGCTGGCGCGGCAGGTGCTGGCGTTGGCCGGGCTGATCCAAGGGGCAGCGCTCCATCGACAACAGCGGGACGGGGTGGCGTGGTTTACCGAATGGCTGACCCTGCCGCAGCTGTGCATCTCGACCGGGCGCGCCATCGCGCTGGCCGCGGACGTTGCGGGGCGCATCGCCCCCGTCCCCGGGGCGATGGCGCGCCATCTGGATGACGGCCTCGGCCTGATCCATGCCGAGGCGCTGAGCTTCGCGCTGGCGGCCGTCCTGCCGCGCGCCGAAGCGCAGGCGGCGGTCAAGGCGCTTTGCGCCGAGACAC
>JBNKFC010000157.1:0-6663 GCA_050289105.1 Paracoccaceae bacterium
TCAGCGTGGACTTGAAGAAGGCCGAAGCGCTGGTGGCCTGACCGAAGGTGGGTTGAAACCCACCTTACGCCCTCCCCGATCCGCGCGCACCGCTAACCTCACATTAATGGTTAACGCATAGAACAGGAGGTGAACAAACACACAAGGTGCCCGCCATGCGCGAAATCGTCTCCATCGCCACCATGTTCCTCCTTCTCGCCTTCGCCGGCATCGAACCCGGCCATGCGCAGGTGTCCAAGACCTGCAAGGCGGGTCTGGTCGCCGAGTTCCTGGAAGCCTGCTGATCGCTCAGGCGGCGGCGTGCTGGACCGCGGCGAAGGGGCTCTGCCCCGGCCATTTCGGCATCTTCTCTTCCAGCTCCTGACTGCCGACCAGATTGATCAGGCCTTCGCCGGCGGCCGTTTTTTCCGACCGGTGCCCCATCCAGATCTCCGTCACCTTCTGCAGATCAGCCGAGATGAAAAGGTCACCCATACGATGGTCGGGATCTAAGGCGAGACGATGCGTCGGGTGACCCGGGTTCGGATTCTGGAAATCGACAGCGGCTAATGGGGCATCGGCGGTCAGGCAATGACCGCCGATGCAGTGAAACCCCCTCAGGCCGGGGGCTGACCCTATAGATATCAGGGATCGCGGGGGTGAACAAAAGTGTCACCACCCGCGCCTTCGGGACCTGCCGATCGGCCGGATGCCGTCCGTGCGACGCGCGGCTTCAGAGCTTCCCAAGCAGCGTCTTCGTCGGCCAGGCATCCGCCGGGAGACCGAGCCGTGCCTGTTCCGCCTGGACTGCCTCTCGCGTCTTCTCGCCGAGAATTCCGTCGATCGCTCCGACGTCATGCCCCCGCGCCTGAAGCTTCTTTTGCAGGGTCCTCATCTCGCCGTCCGAAAGTCCTTTTTCAGGATCGCCCGGATCGTAGACCGGCGCGCCTTCCAGACGGGTCGCGAAATAGGCTGCCGTGGTGACGTAGACGAAGCTCTTGTTCCACTCGAAATAGATTCGGAAGTTGGGATAGGCCATGAAGGCCGGGCCCTTCCGCCCCATCGGCAAAAGCACCGAGCCCTTGAGGCCGGACGCCAAGGCTTCCGACCGCCCCTTAACGCCCATCCGCGCCCAGTCCGAGACTGGCAGTTCGTGGTTCAGTCCGGTCTTTGACCAGTCGAGCCCCTCCGGCACCACGATCTCCTGCAGCCATGGCTCACCCGCCCGCCAGCCGAGCCCCTTGAGCATCTTCGCACCCGACATCAGCGCATCCGGCGCCGAAGTCTTGAGCGAGACATGCCCGTCGCCGTCGCCGTCGACGCCGTTTCTAAGGATGTCGTCGGGCAGCATCTGAACCATGCCGATTTCGCCGGCCCAGGCGCCCTTTGTCCGCGCCGGATCGAAATCTCCGCGCGCGAACAGCTCCAGCGCCGCGAAGACCTGGGGGCGGAAAAGCTCAGGACGGCGGCAGTCATGGGCGAGGGTCACCAGTGCATTCAGCGTATTGAAATCGCCCTGTACCGCGCCGTAATCGGTCTCCAGCGCCCAGAAAGCGAGAAGGACGCCGCGGGAGACTCCGTAGGTGCGGGCTGCCCTTTGGAAAGTGTCCGCATATTTCTGTGCGTTGCGCTGCCCGTTCTGCATCCGGCCGGCGCTGATCACGGCGCGCGAGAACTCGATGAAGTTCTTCTTGAAGACACCCTGCGCCCGGTCGGCTTTCAGCACAGCCGGATCCTGGCGGACACCAGCGAAGAACGCATCGACCCGGTCGGCAGGATGGCCTGCGGCGCGCGCTTCGGACTTGAGACCCGCGACGAAATCACCAAAGCCGCCGCCGCAGGCCGCGGTCGATGCCCGGGGGGCAACGACAAGAATGAGGGCAAGGATGGCGATGAGGTGTCGCATGACGATCTCCGGTCGGTTTCGGCCCAGCCTATCGGCGTCTGTTGCCGGCGCAATGGGCGATTTCCTGCCCTTTGTGGTGGGTATTAACAATTGCTTAAGGATTGTTGACGATTCTCTAACAAAGCAACAAGAAGGGCAGAACCATACTGCTCAGGCGGCCTTCGGGGGTAGATATGCGTGTTCTGATCGTTGAGAGTGATCCCAACCTTGGCTGGCTCTGGAAACGCCATCTGGAGCGGTTTTCGGCCAAGGTGCACGTTGCGTCCAGTCAGGACGATGCCGTGGCCTACCTTGAACACGAGCCGGTCGAGGTCATCGTCCTCGATCTCATCCTCGGCGAAGGCAGCGCCATCGCGGTGGCGGACTACGCAAGCTATCGTCACCCGAACGCGAAGGTAATCTTCGTGACCAACACGACCTTCTTTTCCGATGGCTCGATCTTTCAGCATATCCCCAATGCCTGCGCTTTCCTGCCCTCGCAGATGCCACCCGAGGATCTTGCGGCGGTCGTGGAGCATTATGGTACCAACCAATAGCGCGCGGGCTGAGCCTGCCGAATTGTTCAGCTTGTGCGAATAGCGTGGCAATCAGGGAACGGATTGGCCACTGAGGCCTTGTAATCCAAAAGGTTAACTTGATTTTCACCGCGATCGGCTCATGCTCGGTCCGTGGGGGAAGGTGTGTGATGTCTGATTATTTGCCGAAGGAAGTCCGTGCCGGATTGGAAGAGGCGCGCAAGCGCGACCTCAAGCGGCGCTCGCGCCTGAGGGTGATGGCCGGGGACGACGTCTATCCGATCTTGCGCTTCTGGGAGACGGGCTTTGCGCTCGACGCGGACCAGGTGCAGCAGCTGAGAGGGCTCGTCGACATCTACGACGGCTCTCGGCACGTCTACCAGTCGCTGATCATCGCGTCGGGCGTCGAAGCCGGGGAACTCATCTGCACGATGAAACGGTCGACCATGGCGCATGACCGGGTGCCGCTCGACTATGTGCGCGACGAGAATGCGCCGGTGGGGTATCTGCCGCGCAAGTGACGGACGGGTCGCCCGATGCTCCGGTGGAAGCCTGCGTCGCGGGTGTTTTGACACGGAAAGAGTGTAAGGTCGGGCGCGGATGGCGAATGGCATGCCGGCGTGCGCCACACACCGGTGCTCCTCGGTCCTGGCACCTAAAGTCCAACGCTGTTGGCGGGTCAGTAACGCCGCAGCGCCGTCATTGCAGGTCTGCGAAGGCCCTTTGCATCCGCTCCACCGCCTCTGCGACGCGGGCATGCGACGTGGCGAGGTTGAAGCGCAGGAAGCTTTCGCCGCCGGTGCCAAAATCGGGGCCGGGGCTTGCGGCGATGCGGGCGATGTCTCGGGTGCGGGCATTGAATTCGTCAAATTCCATGCCGGTGCCCGAGAAATCCACCCAGGCGAGATAGGTCGCTTGCAGCGGCAGCGATCGAACGCCGGGGATGGCATTGACGCCTGCGTCGAACGTCTTTCGGACGCTATCGAGATGCGCGATCTGGGCATCGACCCATGTGGCGCCCTCGGGGGAATAGGCCGCCGTCACCATCTTTACGCCCAAGCCGTTCGGCTGCAGGTCGATCGCCCGCAGACGTTCCGCGATGTCCGACCGCAGTTTCGGGTCGGCGATGATCAGGTTCCCCGTCCTCTGGCCGGCGATGTTGAATGTCTTGGAGGCGGCGGCGGCGGTCACGATCCGGTCGCGCGCCTCGGGAGCGGCGGCGGCCATCGGGACGAATGTCTGGCCGTGATAAACGAGATCGTGATGCACTTCGTCCGAGATCAGCACGAGATCGTTACGCGCCGCAAAATCCGCGACCGCGCGCAGTTCCTTTGTCGTCCAGATCCGGCCAGACGGGTTCTGCGGCGAACACCAGATCAGGATCTTTTCGGTGCCGGTGAGACGGCTCTGCGCATCGTCCAGATCAAGCTCATACCGGTCGCCGGCCCGGGCGAGGGGGCATTCCCGCACGATGCGCCCGGCCCTCGTGATCTTGCCGGCGAATTCGTGATAGACGGGCGGGAAGATCACGACTGCGTCACCGGGATTGCTCCAGACATCGATGCAGAGAGCGATTGCGTTTCCAAGGCCCTGCGCGGTCAGAATCCAATCGGTGTCGATCTGCCAGTCGTGGCGGGTCCGCATCCACCAGGATATGGCATCGTGATAGGCGCTGTAGTCGCCGAAATAGCCGAAGACGCCCTGTTCGGCCGCCTCGCGCACCACCTCCCTGACGCAGGGGGCTGTGGCGTAGTCGGAATCGGCCGTCCACATGGCGAGCCCGTCCGCCGGCGAGACGCCGAAGAGCTTTTCCATCAGGTCCCACTTTGAGGAGTGGGTGCCTCGGCGGTCGATAAGGTCGTCAAAGCCCATGATGCCTCCTTAAGTCATCGCGAACGTATCGCGCTGTGCGGCAGGCGCAAGAGTGGTTGGACGAGGCATTGCGCCGCGTCGAGCCATCGCCTAAATCAGCCGCATGACGCTACGCCCGATCCTGATCCATCCCGACCCGCGCCTGAAGAAGCGCTGCGATCCCGTGACCGAAGTCACGAAGGAGCTGCGCGCGGCTGCCGACGACATGCTCGAAACCATGTACGATGCCCCCGGCATCGGCCTTGCCGGGCCGCAGGTCGGACTGATGTCCCGCATCCTCGTCATGGATTGCGTAAAGGACCCCGAAGCCGCCCCCAGACCGATGGTGCTTCTGAATCCCGAGGTGACCTGGGCCTCCGCGGCAACCAATGTCTATGAGGAAGGCTGTCTTTCCATCCCTGAGCAGTATGCCGAGGTGACGCGGCCTGCCGAGGTCAAGGTGCGCTGGATGGACCTCGATGGCGCCACGCAGGAAGAGCATTTCAAAGGTCTCTGGGCCACTTGCGTCCAGCACGAGATCGACCACCTGAACGGCAAGCTCTTCATCGACTACCTGACACCGCTCAAGCGCCAGCTCATCACCCGCAAGATGACCAAGCTGAAGCGCGAGCGGGCGCGCCTGTGACGGTCCGCGCCTTCGTTCCCTATCCCGACAAGCGCCTGCGGACGCCGGCCGAACCAGTGGCCGGGGTCACCGAAACGGTGCGCATGATCTGGGACGACATGGTCGAGACGATGGACGCGATGCCGGGCTACGGGCTGGCGGCACCCCAGATCGGCATCATGCTCCGCCTTGCGGTCGTCGATTGCTCCGACAAGCGCGGTCAGGCGGTGAAGATGGCCAATCCCGAAGTTCTGCACGCCTCGGTCCAGATGCGCCGGCATGAGGAGGCAAGTCCGAACCTGCCCGGCGTCTCGGCCGGGATCGAACGCCCCAGGGCAGTCACCGTGCGATTCCTGAACGACACGGGTGAGGTCGAGGAACGGGATTTCGTCGGTTTGTGGGCGACGAGTGTCCAGCATCAGATCGACCATTTGAACGGGAAGATGTATATCGACCGCCTCTCGCCGGTCCGCAGGAAGATGCTGGTCGCGAAGGCGGAAAAGCTGAGGAAGCGCGGATAGGGCGGGCCGCCGGGGGCTTCGCGCCCCCAGACCCCGCGGGGTATTTTCGCAACGAAGAAGAGGCTGCGGATGCGCGTGATCTTCATGGGGACGCCCGAGTTTTCCGTACCGGCGCTGGAAGCGGTGGCGGCGGCGCATGAGGTGCTTTGCGTCTATACCCAGCCGCCGCGTCCTGCCGGGCGTGGAAAGAAGGACCGGCCGAGCCCGGTGCAGGCGGCGGCCGAGGCGCTGGGCCTTACGGTGCGCCATCCGGTCAGCCTGAAGACGGCGGAGGCGCAGGCGGAATTCGCCGCGCTGAAGGCTGACGCTGCGGTCGTGGTGGCCTATGGCCTGATCCTGCCTCCGGCCATCCTCGACGCGCCCGCGAGAGGCTGTCTGAACATTCATGCCTCGCTCTTGCCGCGATGGCGAGGGGCGGCACCGATCCACCGTGCGATCATGGCTGGCGATGCGGAAACCGGCATCTCGATCATGCAAATGGAGGCGGGGCTCGATACCGGGCCCGTTCTGCTGTCGGAGCGCACCCCGATCGGCGCCGAGGAGACGACGGCCGACCTGCATGACCGCCTCGCGGCGATGGGCGCCCGGCTCATCGTCGAGGCGCTGACGCGCCTCGACACGCTGATGCCGCGTCCGCAACCAGAGGACGGCGTGACCTATGCCCAGAAAATCGACAAGGCCGAGGCGCGGGTGGACTGGACCAGACCGGCCGAGGACGTCGACCGGCTGATCCGCGGGCTTTCACCCTTTCCCGGCGCCTGGGCGGAGATCGCTGGCGAGAGGGTGAAGCTCTTGCGGTCACGGCGTGCCGAAGGGCAGGGCGCGCCGGGCGAGGTCCTGTCCGGCTTCACCATCGCCTGCGGGTCCGGCGCGGTCGAGATCACCGAAGCGCAGCGCGAGGGCAAGCGGCCGATGCCGGCGGCCGAGGTGCTGCGCGGGCTCACGCTGCCCTCGCGGCTCGACTGACCATTTCCAAACCGCGCCGGCGGCCCCATATTTGGGGAACTGGCAAAGGAGGCCCCCATGGCGGTTCTGGCCCTCATCATCATCGGCGCGGCGGCTGGGTTCATCGCGACGCGGCTCATGAATCTTCAGACCGATCTGATTACGACCATTGCCATCGGCGTGTTGGGCGCGTTGGTTGGCGGGCTCGTGTTGCGGATTTTGTTGGCGATAACCGGCTTCGCCGCTGGATTCGTCGGCGCTGTCCTTGGCGCGATGGCGCTGATCTGGCTTTGGGAAACCTACGGGCCGAAGCGGCGGTAA
>JBNKFC010000158.1:0-2713 GCA_050289105.1 Paracoccaceae bacterium
AGAAGATCATCTGGGAGGCAACGCACCCGAATTTACCGTCTCAGAAATCTCGGGCGCCGTGAAGCGGATGATCGAGGGCGAGTTTGGCCATGTCAGGGTCAGGGGAGAGATCGGGAGGGTGTCGCGCCCGGCCTCGGGGCACCTTTATTTCGACCTGAAGGACGACCGCTCCGTTATCGCCGCCGTGTCGTGGAAAGGGCAGGCGGCGCGGTTGTCGGTCCGCCCCGAAGAGGGGATGGAGGTGATCGCCACCGGCCGCCTCACCACCTTTCCCGGCCAGTCCAAATATCAGCTGATTGTCGAGGACATCGCGCCTGCGGGCATGGGCGCGTTGATGCTGATGCTGGAAAAGCGCAAGGCGGCGTTGGCGGCCGAGGGGCTCTTCGCGCCCGAACGCAAGAAGGCGATCCCCTATCTGCCCGAAGTCATTGGCGTTGTCACGTCGCCCTCGGGTGCCGTGATCCGCGATATCCTGCACCGATTGCGTGACCGGTTCCCCCGCAAGGTGCTGATCTGGCCGGTCGCGGTGCAGGGCGAGAAATGCGCCCCCGAGGTCGCCGCCGCGATCCGGGGCTTCAACGCGCTCACGCCCGGCGGCGCGCTGCCGCGCCCCGATCTGATCATCGTCGCGCGGGGCGGCGGCTCGCTGGAGGACCTCTGGGGCTTCAACGAGGAAATCGTGGTCCGCGCCGCCGCCGAGAGCGTGATCCCGCTGATCTCGGCCGTCGGGCACGAGACTGACACGACACTGATCGACCATGCCGCCGACTATCGCGCGCCCACCCCCACGGCGGCGGCGGAAAAGGCGGTGCCGGTACGGATGGAGCTTTTGTCATGGACCGCCGATCAGGGCGCCCGCCTGTCGCGCGCGCTGACCCAAAGGCTCGACCAGCGCCGCCAGCGACTTGCGGACCTTTCCCGCGCGCTGGGTCGGCCCGAAACACTTCTCGATCCTGCCCGGCAGGGCCTCGACCAGTGGTCCGACCGGCTCGGCCCGGCACTCCATGCCGCCGCCACGCGCAAGCGCGCAGGGTTCAACAGCATCGCCGGGCGGCTGCATCCTGCAACGCTCACCGGCCTTGTCACCCGCGAACGGCGGCATTTCACCACCTTCGCGGAGCGCCTTGCCCCCGCGCTCGCGCGCCTGACCCGCGAAAACACCCGGCGGCGCGCCGACCTTGAGGCGATCACCCAACGTCTGGTCGCATCCCAACGCCAGCGACTCGACGCACTCGCCGAGAGGCTCGTCGCGAGCGACCGCATGCGCCAGACGCTCGGCTACACGGAAACGCTGAAACGCGGCTATGCGGTGATCCGGGCCGAAGGTGCGGTCGTCACGACCAAAGTAGCGGCCGAATCCGCCGCGGCGCTCGACATCGAATTCCATGACGGGACATTGCCGGTTCTCTCGGGCACCGCACCAAAGCCCAAGCGCCAGAAATCCGACCCGCCACCCGATCAGGGCAGCCTTTTCTAACCTCCCTGCTTCTTCTTGGCCGAAATACTCTCGGGGGTCCGGGGGTGAAGCCCCGTCGGGTCGCCGCGCCGCAGGCGCGACGAAATCCGGAATGCGAAAGCCTCTCAGACCCCGAGATCGAGCCCCATGCAGGCCATCGGTTCGGGGCTTTCCTCGACCGCGATCAGCGGCAGGCCGAAAGGATCGCCCCGGAACTTGGCCAGAAGGCCCTCGTCGCTTTGCCAGAAGGTCCAGCATTGCGGCTCGGAATTGTCCTCATAGACAAAGCAGATAAAGCCCTGATCCTCGTACCACTCGCCCTTTCGGCAATCGTCGCCGAGAAAGGCCCAGACCACCTGACGGCCCGGCTGGTACTGTTCGACGCCGTAGGGCTCGCCGCCGGAATTGTAGAAAAGCGTGCGCCCCACCGTCGCCGCCTCGAACTCCTCTGCAGTCAGCGGCCCGCCTGGCTCCGCTGCGCCGAGCGCCGATCCAAGAATCAGGGCAATTGCGGTTCCGAAGATCCGTGACAGACAGGTCATTCCGGGGCCTCTCGATCTGCCGCGCCAGAGTGCCAGAAAGCGTGCGCTGAGGCCAGTGCGCTCAGGCATCGGCGCGGCGGCGCAGAGCTGCAAGCCGCCGATCCATGAGCCGGTGCCAGACGGGTGGAATCAGAGCGATCGTCGCCATGACCGGCAGCGAATGCGGAAGGCGGGGTGTTTCGGTCACCGGGCTCAGCCCGAGTTCAGGATAGGGCCGCGTAGGATGGGCGTGGTGATCGGCATGGCGCGGTGCGTTCAGCATCATCATGCCTGAAAAGGCGTGTGGCGCGTCCCAGCTATGCCCGGGTCCCGCAGGTTCCAGTGCGCCGGAGGGCAGTTCGCGGCGCAAAAGCCCGTAATGCTGCACGTAGTCCGACAGAAGAAGCTGAACCTGCGCATGGGCACAGAGCAGGAGATAGGCCAAAAGCCCGTCAAACCCGAAGAGCCACAGCACCGCGACAAGCGCCAGCGCCGCGCCGCCGAGGTAGATGGAATAGGGGTTGAGGCCCGCAAGCCCCGTCAGCCGCGCCTTTTCGCGGCGGTTCTTTTCCATCTCAAGTCCCGCCACGAAGGCACCCGGCCAGGCGCGGGCAGCGAAGGCGTAGAAGCTTTCCCCTTCGGCGGCCGTGTTCGGGTCGTCAGGCGTTGCGACGAAGCGGTGATGGACCAACCGATGGGCCGAGGTGTGATGGCCGAAGAGAAGCGAGATATAGAC
>JBNKFC010000159.1:0-3247 GCA_050289105.1 Paracoccaceae bacterium
TGGTCGAGACGATCGCCGGCAAGGGCGGGGTCACCCACTACCATCCGGCCCATGCGGGTCCGATCGGGATCGTCGGATCGACCTCGGCCAACGCGCTGGCCGCCGAGGCGGACGTGATCCTCGCTGTCGGCACGCGGCTTCAGGACTTTACGACGGGGTCGTGGACGGCCTTTGCCCGCGACGCGAAATTCATATCGATCAACGCCGCGCGGTGGGATGCGACCAAGCACCGGGCGCTCGCGGTTGTCGGCGATGCGCTCGAAGGCGTGACCGACCTCGACGCCGCGCTCGGCGACTGGAAGATGCCCGGCGCCTACATGGAAAAGGCCAAGGCGCTCTTCAAGGAATGGGACGCGCTCCTCGACGAGCATCAGGCGCCAACCAATGCGCCGGTTCCCACCTATGCGCAGGTCGTCAACGTGGTGAACAAGGCGGCCGGCGAGGACGACCACCTGATTGCCGCCGCCGGCGGCATCCCGGGCGAGGTGGCCAAGGGCTGGCGGGTGAAGAACCCCAACACCTTCGACCTCGAATTCGGCTTCTCCTGCATGGGCTACGAACTCGCCGCCGGATGGGGCAACGCCATGGCGACCAAGGGCAAGTCGACCCCGATCGTGATGCTCGGCGACGGCACCTACATGATGATGAACTCGGACATCTATTCCTCGGTCCTCACCGGGCACAAGATGATCGTCGTCGTCTGCGACAATGGCGGTTATGCGGTCATCAACCGGCTGCAGGAATTCAAGGGCACGCCCGGGTTCAACTGCCTTCTGAAGGACTGCCGGATCGAGAATCCGGGGAGTCCCCTCCACGTCGATTTCGCCAAGCACGCGGAAGCGATGGGCGCCTATGCCCGCAACTGCGAAAGCCTTGCCGACCTCGAGGCTGCCCTCGACTGGGCGAAGGGCAATGACCGCACGACCGTCCTGTCCATCGTCACGGACGCCTATGCCTGGGTTCCGGGCGACGCGGACTGGGATGTCGGCGTCCCCGAGGTTTCGACGCGCGACGCCGTCAAGGCCGCGCGCGCCCATCAGGAAGGGATCCGCGCCAAGCAGCGGGTAGGAGTCTGAACATGCTGAAAGCCAAGTTGGGGATCGCGCCGATTGCCTGGTGGAACGACGACCTCGCCGAACTGTCGGACGATGTCAGCCTTGAGGAATGCCTGCGCCAGGCGGCCGAAGCTGGCTTCACCGGCATGGAGACGGGCCGCCGCTTTCCGATGGACATGGACGAGTTGGGGCCGGTCCTTTCGCGCTACGGCATCTCCATCTGCGGCGGCTGGTTCTCGGGCCTCCTCCTCGACGGCGATATCGAGGTGGAGAAGGACCGCATCGCCGCGCAGCACGCCTTCTTCAAGGCGGCCGGGGCGCCCTGCATCGTCTACGGCGAAACCGCCCGTTCGGTGCAGGGAGAGCGGCACACGCCGCTCGCGCGGAAGCCGAAACTGACCGAGGCGGAGATGGCCGCCTACGGACGCAAGGTCTCGGACTTTGCCGACTGGTGTGCGAAGGAGGGGATGCCGCTTTCCTACCATCACCACATGGCGGCGGCGGTCGAGACGGAAGCCGAACTCGATCTCTTCATGAAGCATTCTTCCGTGCCGCTCCTCTTCGATGCCGGCCACATGGCCTTTGCCGGCGGCGAAAACCTCAGGGTCATCGAAAACCACCATGCACGGATCACCCATGTCCACACCAAGGACGTGCGGATGGACGTGATCGCCGGCCTCGACCGGACGCGGGAAAGTTTCCTCGACGCGGTGATCAAGGGCGCCTTCACCGTGCCAGGTGACGGCAGCCTGGATTTCGAGGCCATCGTCAAGGCGTTGGCGGCGAAGGGCTACGAGGGGTGGTTCGTCGTCGAGGCCGAGCAGGATCCGAAAGTCTCCCCGCCGCTCGAGATGGCGAAGAAGGGCCACAAGGAGCTGCTGCGCGTCATGGCGGCGGCAGGGTATGAGGTCGTCCAATGAACCGCATCGACGGAAAGATCGCCGTCATCACCGGCGCAACCCAGGGTCTCGGCCGTGCGATCGCCGAGGCCTTTGCCCGTGCCGGCGCGGCGGGTCTGGCGATCGTCGGCCGGGACGGGGCGAAGGGCCAGAAGGCGGCCGAGGCGATCACCGCCGCGACCGGCGTGCCGGTCGAGGTGATCGCCGCCGACCTGACCGACATCGACGCCGTCCGCGCGATCATGCCCCGCGTCGAGGCCCGGTTCGGCCGGGTGGACATACTCGTGAACGCCGCCGGGCTGACCGACCGGGGCAACATGTTCAACACCACGCCCGACCTTTTCGACAGGATGATCGCGGTCAACACCCGAGCGCCGTTCTTCCTGATCCAGGATGCCGGCAAGATCATGGACCGGCTCGGGATCGAGGGGCGGATCGTCAACATCGGCACGACCTCGGCCCATGCCGGCCAACCCTTCCTGGCGCCCTATTCGGTGTCGAAGGGCGGGATGAGCACGCTGACCCGCCACGCGGCCTTCGCGCTGATGCGCAACCGGATCCATGTCAACCAGCTCGATATCGGCTGGATGAACTCCGATCACGAACGCGCGCTGATCCTGTCGGAAACTGGCGATCCGGACTTCATCGACCGGGCGGCGGCGGCCAAACCTTTCGGACGCATCCTCGATCCCAAGGAAGTGGCCCGCGCCGTCCTGTGGATGGCCTCCGACGACAGCGGGATGATGACCGGAGCGGTCATCCAGTTCGATCAGTCGGTCTGGGGCGGATATGACGACGCGCCGGTGCCGGCGAAGAAGCTGGAAGCCTGATCTCCGCGCTCGATCAGGGGGCGCTCTGGTCATGCGGGATCGGGGCGCGGCCGCGCGGGCTGACCATCGAGGTAAACAATGTGAAACAGACGCAGGTTAAACCACTGGGGCCAGCCCGTATGGGTCTCCTTCTTGCCCCGGTGACACAGATGTTGCTCAGGCAACATGGGGGCTGGGGCGCATTAGTGATCGTCGGTAAAGCGGGACGGAAGTGACGTTCCCACCACCGCGCACAGGGACGCGCCCGACCCTGGGTGGGCGCTTCGCCGCGGCCGTGCCGTGCGGTTTATGCTGCAATATAACTCCAACGGCTTTCATGAGACGATCGTCGCCATGCGCCCTCCCGGGGGGAGGGTCGGGCGCGGCCCGGGGCTGGTCGCCCGGGCGCGGCAACGGCTGGTGCCACGCGATGACGGCCTAGGTGGCAAAGGCGACCTCCGTGCCTTCGACGATGCGGGGCTTT
>JBNKFC010000160.1:0-1953 GCA_050289105.1 Paracoccaceae bacterium
TGCGGCGCATCCTTCAGGTCCTGTCGGACTGGAATCACCCGGTGAGCATCGTGACCAAGGGGGCGCTGATCACCCGCGATATCGACCTGCTCTCGGACATGGCCGGGCGCGGCCTCGTGCAGGTCGGCATTTCCGTCACCACGCTCGACCCCGGCCTCTCGCGGCGGCTGGAGCCGCGCGCGCCCTTGCCGGAGCGGCGCCTCGCCACGATCCGGGCGTTGGCCGATGCCGGCATTCCGGTCCGGGTGATGGTGGCGCCGGTGATCCCGGTCCTGACCGAGCCGGACCTGGAGCGCATCCTCACGGCGGCACGCGAGGCAGGCGCCACGGCGGCGTCCTGGATCCTGCTGCGCCTCCCGCACGAGGTGGCGCCGCTCTTCCGCGACTGGCTCGCCCGGCACGAGCCGGGGCGGGCAGACCACGTCATGAACCGCGTGCGGGAGATGCGCGGCGGCAAGGATTACGATGCCGAATGGGGCAGGCGGATGCGGGGCGAGGGCGCCCATGCCGACCTCATCGCCCACCGGTTCGCCATCGCGACGCGACGGCTCGGCTATGCCAAGGACCTCCCGCCGCTCGACATCTCGCGATTCGGCCCGCCCGCGCGGCCCGGCGACCAGCTCAGCCTCTTCTGACCGCGCCAATCTTCTGCCGCGCAAGTCTTCTTCTGTTCGGAAATACTCCGGGGAAGGCGCCGCGCCAGCGGCGACGGGGGCAGAGCCCCCACCGCCCTCTCAGCCGCGCCGGCGGCCTCGCCGCTCTCGCCCGGCACCGGCATCGTCCCCGGTTCCGTCCGAGGCCGAGGAGAAGCCACCGAGCTTCGCCGCGATCTCGTCCAGCGTCGGGCGCGGTCCGCGCGGGCGGCTCTCCAGCGCGGCGCGCATCGCCTTCAAATGTTCCGGCATCGTCCCGCAGCAACCGCCGATGATCGTCGCCCCCGCGTCGCGGGCAAGGACCGCGTATTCCGCCATCAGTTCCGGCGTGCCGTCATAGTGGATGTGGCCTTCGTGGTATTTCGGAATGCCGGCATTTCCCTTGGCGATGATCGGCCGCTCCGGTCCGGCCGCGACGAAGCCGAGGACCGTGCGCATCAGGTCGGCCGCGCCCACGCCGCAGTTGGCGCCGAACGCGATCGGCGGATGGGGAAGCTTGTCGACCAGCGCGACGAACTGCGCCGAGGTGAACCCCATCATGGTCCGGCCCGCCGTGTCGAAGCTCATCGTCCCGCACCAGGGCATGCCCACCTTCGCAAAGGCCTCGGCGGCGGCGCTGAATTCCTCGGGTGCAGAGATCGTCTCGACCCAGAGCACGTCCGCGCCGGCATCCTTCACCGCCTCGGCCTGCTCGTGAAAGATCTCCACGGCCAGTTCATGCGTCAGCGACCCCATCGGCGCCATGATCTCGCCGGTCGGCCCGATCGAAGCCGCGACCACGACCGGCCGCCCGGCCGTGTCGGCCACTTCGCGCCCGATCTCCACGCCCGCCCGGTTGATCTCTCTCACGCGACCTTCGGCGCCGTGCAACTTCAGGCGGCTCGCATTGCCGCCGAAGGTATTGGTGAGGAAGATGTCCGATCCCGCATCGACGGCGCTGCGATAGAGCGTGCGGATGTTCTCGGGCTTCTCGAGGTTCCAAAGTTCCGGCGCCTCGCCGGAACTGAGCCCCATGTTGAACAGGTTGGTGCCGGTCGCGCCATCGGCCATAAGCCAGTCGTGCGTCGCGAGGAGACGGGAAAGAAGATCGCTCATCGGGAAAGCCTTTCGGTAAATGCGCCGACCGGACGGTGCGTGGCCCGGCCTTTGCCCCGATGTGGCATGACGGGGCCGAGGAATCAAACCGATCTTGGTGCGGTCGGCCATTCGGGCCGTGTATGAGCGTCGAAACGCTGGCCACGCCGAAGGTGCGGCGCCGTGCGACCGGCGCGTGCCGTCCCATAGCTCACACGCTGTCAGG
>JBNKFC010000161.1:0-7984 GCA_050289105.1 Paracoccaceae bacterium
CAGAAGAAGGGGAGAAGCGACCGTGCGTCGAGGGGCCGACCTCCGGACAATGAGGTGAGCGGACCCCGCGGCGGGCCGGTGTCAGTGGATGACGATCTCGTCGGCGCGGATCAGGCCGAGGACGTCGCGGGCGCGCTCGTCCAGAAGGTCGAGGTCGAGGTAGTCGTCCGACATCCGGTGCGTCAGGTTCTCCATGCGCGCCACTTCCAGCTTGAGCCCGTCGCGCTCGCGCGTAAGGGTCGCCTTTTCCGCCGTGGCCTGCACCCGGCGGAACACACCGAAATCGCCCTGAACGGCGGCAAAGGTGAAGTAGAAGCCAAGGCAACCGACGCCAGCGGTGTAAAGCACCATGCCAAGGGTTGGACGTTTCCGCGATACGCTCATTCTCTGCCTCTTAGGTGCGCCTCTTTCGGGCGCATTCATGAAATCTTCGCACAGCGGAATCGCGAAGGGAATCCCCCTTCGCGACTTTATTTTCGAATTCGGCGGGAGTTAGCCCGCAACGGAGGCGTCGTAGATGCTCTGGATCGTCGCGTCGAGCGTCGCGTTGAACTGGGCGTCGCTCTGCTGGGCCGAAAGCCCCTCGGTCAGGGCGCGCGAGAAGCTCGCGATGACGCCGGTATTCTTGGCGAGCAGGGCGTTGGCCTCGTCGCGGCTGTAGCCGCCCGAAAGCGCCACGACCCGCATCACGCGCGGATGATCGACAAGCGGCTTGTAGAGGTTGGCCTTCGTCGGCAGCGTCAGCTTCAGCATCACTTCCTGCCCCTCGGGCAGGGCGTCGAGGTTCTTCTTCAGCTCGGCCAGCAGGATGTCCTCGGCCTCGGCCTTGTCGGCGATGGAGATCGTCACCTCGGGCTCGATGATCGGCACCAGCCCGTGGCTGAGCACCTGTTTCGCCAGCTCGAACTGCTGGGCGACATTGGCGGCGATCCCGGAAGGCGACGCCGCGTCGATGACCGAGCGTTCCTTGGTGCCGAAGATCCCGGCCGCGACGGCGCGCTTCAAAAGCGCATCGAGCCCCGGGATCGGCTTCAGGAGGCGAACGCCGTCCGCCTCGTCCTCCAGACCCTTGTCGATCTTCAGAAACGGCACGACGCCGCGCTCTTCCCAGAGATATGCCGCGGCGGGCTTGCCGCCGATCTCGCTGTCCATGGTCTTCTCGAAGAGGATCGCGCCGATCACGCGCTTGCCGGTAAAGGCGGGCGCGGTGGCGATCCGCGACCGCATCTGGTGGATGAGGCCGTACATCTCCTCGTCGGTCTTCCAGGCGTCCGCGCCGATCCCGTAAAGCTTCAGCGCCTTCGGGGTCGAGCCGCCACTCTGGTCAAGGGCCGCGATGAAGCCCTTGCCCGAACGCATCTGTTCCGCCTGCTTTTGCCGTGACATGGTCGACCTCCACTGAATATCCGGGTGCAAGGGGCCATCGCCCCGTTTCACCGGGTTCTAGGCGAGTGGCCGATGCCTTGCAAACGTGGTGGCGCTAACGCCGGTCCGGCCATGGCGGTTTCGGAAACAATGGCCTCGGAGCGGGGCGGGCAGGGCCCGGACGCGACCTATTCCATGAACGGCGCCGAGACCTTCGGTACAAGTGCGCGCTGTGCGAACCGCGGCACGACCGCGCGCTTGTTCACGACGATCTCGATGTGCCGGCGCAGGGCGACCTTGCGCCAGAGCGTCTCGACCGTCTCGGGATCGCTCAGATCGGCGGGCACCACTTCCACCGCGATCTTGCACCGCGATCTTGTGACGGGCGCACAGGTCCGCGGCCAGCGCCTCCATCTTTGCCTCCTGCCGGACCACGAGGATCAGGTCGCGCCCCTCGTGGGTGCTACGTAAACTGCCCGGTTCGGAAAGCAAGCGCGCCGTTACGTCTCGAGCGCAGCGACTCCGGGAAGGACCTTGCCCTCCATCCATTCGAGGAATGCGCCCCCGGCCGTCGAGATGTAGCTGAAATCGCCCGACACGCCGGCCTTGTTCAAGGCCGCTACGGTGTCGCCGCCGCCCGCGACGGAGACGAGGCGGCCACCGCGGGTCAGCGCCGCGGCCTTCCGCGCGGCGGCGTTCGTCGCCGCGTCGAACGGCTCGATCTCGAAGGCGCCGAGGGGGCCGTTCCAGATCAGCGTCCGACAGCGGGCGAAGACCTCGGCGATCGCGTCGACCGTCTCGGGGCCGGCATCGAGGATCATCGCGTCGGCGGGGCAGGCGTCTGCAGCCACGGTCTCATTCGCGGCGCCGGCCTTGAACTCGCGTGCCACGACCACGTCCACCGGCAGGTGGATGGCGCAGCCTGCCGCCTTCGCCTTGGCGAGGATCTCGGTCGCCGTCCCGGCCATGTCCCGTTCGGCGAGCGACGATCCGACCTCGATTCCCTTGGCGACAAGGAAGGTGTTGGCCATGCCGCCGCCGATGACGAGGTGGTCGACGCGGGCGACGAGATTGCCGAGAAGGTCGAGCTTGGTCGAGACCTTGGCGCCGCCCACGACCGCCACCACCGGGCGTTCGGGATCGCCGAGTGCCGCGTTCAGCGCCTTCAACTCCGCCGCCATCAGCCGCCCGGCGCAGGCCGGCATCAGGTGCGCGATGCCCTCGGTCGAGGCATGGGCCCGGTGTGCGGCCGAAAACGCGTCGTTGACATAGACCTGGCCGAGGGCCGCAAGCCCCGCCGCCATCGCCGGATCGTTCTTTTCCTCGCCCGCATGGAACCGGGTGTTTTCCAGAAGCAGGACATCGCCCGGCGCCATCGCTGCCACGGCCTTCTTGGCGGTCGCTCCGATGCAGTCCTCGGCGAAGGCGACCTTCTGCCCAAGGGCCGCCTCGAGTGCCGGCAGCGTGACCTTGAGGCTCATCTCCGGCACGACCACGCCCTTCGGCCGGCCGAAATGCGCGAGCAGCACCGGCTTGCCGCCCTTGGCCTGAATGTCCTTGATGGTCGGCACGATCTTCTCGATCCGGGTCGCGTCGGTGACGTGGCCGGCTTCGACCGGCACGTTGATATCCACGCGGACCAGCACGGTCTTGTCCTTCATTTCCATGTCGTCGAGGCTTTTCCAGCTCATCAGGCGATTCCTTTTGCGTCCCGGCGGTTTTTCGCAAATCTATCTGCCAAGTGGTGGCAAGCATAGGTAAAGCGCGAGGATTGCGACGCTTTGCCCTTTTCATGCGCCCCCCGGCGCACTAGGTTCCGCGCAACATCGAAGGAGGCCGGAATGGCAGAGATCAAGGACCCCGAAAACACCATCATCATGACGCTGAAAGGCGGCGAAGTGGTGATCGAGCTTCTGCCCGACGTGGCACCCAAGCATGCGGCGCGGATGAAAGAGCTCGCCCGGGCCGGCAAATACGACAACGTTGCCTTCCACCGGGTCATCGACGGCTTCATGGCCCAGACCGGCGACGTGCAGCATGCCAACATGGAAAAGAACTACAATCCCGGCCGCGCCGGCACGGGTGGTTCGGACCTGCCGGCGGAATTCTCGAAGCTGCCGCACGACCGTGGCACCCTCGGCGCCGCGCGGTCGCAGAACCCGAACTCGGCCAACAGCCAGTTCTTCATCAATTTCAAGGACAACCACTTCCTCAATGGCCAGTACACGGTCTACGGGCGGGTGGTTTCGGGCATGGAACACGTGGACGCGATCCAGCGCGGCGAGCCGCCCGCGAATCCCGACCGCATGATCTCCGTGAAGGTGGCCGCCGATGTCTGACACACGCGTCTTCCTCGGCGCGATGGCGGCCGGTTTGGCCGCCATCGGCGCGGCGATGTTCCTTTACATGCAAAGCACGCAAGGCGCGATCGCGGCCGAGGACGGCCCCGGCCCGAACCTCGTGATCGAGGTCGCGGGCGAAAAGGCCAATGGCACCGTCGTGATCGACCTGCTGCCCGAGATCGCGCCCAAGCATGTCGCCCAGATCACCGAGCTAGCCCGGACCGGCGCTTATGACGGCGTGGTCTTCCACCGGGTCATCGACGGGTTCATGGCGCAGACCGGCGACGTGCAATACGGCAAGTTCGGTGGCGATCTTTCCATGGCCGGAAGCGGCAAGTCCGACCTGCCGAACATCCCCGCCGAGTTTTCCGACCGGTCGTTCCAGCGCGGCGTGGTCGGCATGGCGCGGTCCTCGAACCCCGACAGCGCCAATTCGCAGTTCTTCATCATGTTCGCGCCGGGCGAGTTCCTGAACGGCCAGTACACGGTCTTCGGCCATGTCATTTCCGGCATGGAAGTCGTCGACGCGATCAAGAAGGGCGAACCCGATCTCAACGGCGCCGTCGCCGATCCCGACCGCATGGTCCGCGTGACGGTCGAGGAATAACACCGCATCACCTTCGGGTGAGAGGGTCCACCGGGTCCTTCGCAAATGCCCCCGTCCGGTCCAGACTGCCGGGCGGGGGTTTTCATGTCGGCATCGCGTATCCTGATCCTTCTTGCCGTCCTCATTCTGGCGGCGCCGGTTCTGGCCGGCCCCGACGACTGGCGGGCCGAATGGCCGCGGACGGACTTTTCCCGCAGCTCCGTCGCCTTTGATGAGATCCTTTCCGGCGGCCCGCCAAAAAACGGCATCCCGGCCCTCGACTCGCCCCGCATGCTCCCCGTCGGGTCCGAAACGCGTCTGGCGGAGGCCGAGCCGGTGATGGTGTTGGAACTCGATGGCCAGACCCCGCGCGCCTGGCCGCTCCGCTACCTCATGTGGCATGAGATCGTGAACGACAAGGTCGGCGCGGTTCCGGTGGCTGTGACCTTCTGCCCGCTCTGCAATGCCGGGATCGTCTTCGACCGGCGGCTTGGCGGCCGGGTGCTGAGCTTCGGCGTTTCGGGCAAACTCAGGCACTCCGACATGATCATGTATGACCGCGAGAGCGAGAGTTGGTGGCAGCAGGCTGTGGGCGAGGGCATCGTCGGGTCCATGACCGGAAAACGCCTGACCCAATTGCCGGGCTGGATGGAAAGCTGGGGTGCCTACCGGACGCGCAATCCCGGCGGCCTCGTCATGGACGAACCTAATTGGCCGCGCAGCTATGGCCGCAATCCCTATGCCGGCTACGACAGGCTCGCCCGGCCGTTCCTCTACACCGGTGAATTGCCGCCCCACGGAATCGAACCCCTGTCGCGCGTCGTCCGCGTCGGCAATCGCGCCTGGCCGCTGGAGCGTGTGGCGAAGGCGGGGGAGCTGACCGAAGCCGGGGTGACGATTTCGTGGTCTTCGGGCCAGGCCTCCGCACTCGATACAGGCCAGATCGCGAAGGGGCGCGACATCGGCAACATCCGGGTGCGTGATGCGGTGACGGGGCGGGACCTCGTCCACGACGTGATCTTCGCCTTCGCGTTCCACGCCTTTCATCCGGACGGCCGGTGGATGCTCGGGCGGTAGGAACGCGCCCCGTGGTCAGAGGTCCAGCCCCTCCGCCTCGATCAGCTCCGGCCCGTCATCGGCAATTCCGAAGGGACGCACCCGCCGGGTGATGTAGCGACCGGTCCATCCGGTTCCCAGCCTGTCGATGGCCTCTTCGTCCGGCATCCCGCGGTCGAGCCAGGGCATCATCTCGTCGGTCGTCAGGATGATCGGCATGCGGGGGTGAAGATGGGCGATCTGGGGATCGGCCGCGCGCGTCAGGATCGCGCAGGTGAGGCTGCCGTCCGGGCGGGGGGCGTAAAGGCCCGCGAAGAAGAAGATCGGGACGTTCTGTTCGACCGAAATGTACCAGGGCTGCTTGTGGCCCTTCTCGCCGGTCCATTCATAGTACCCGCTCGCCGGGACAAGGCAGCGGTGCGACCGCCAAGCCGTGCGGAACACTGGCTTTTCCGATGCAGATTCGATGCGCGCGTTGAAGGTTGTGGCTTTCCAATCGGTGACGTCGTCCTTGAACCAGTGCGGCACGAACCACCAGCGGGCGGTTGCGGCCGCCATGCCCGCGTCATCGCGGAGCGCGACGCTGATCGTCTGGGTCGGCTTTATGTTGTAGCTGACGGTGCCGCGGGCATCGCGAATGAACGAGAGGGCCTCGTGATACTCCGCCCAGGTTCCGTCGCCCAAGATGAATCGTCCGCACATGGCCAAAGCCTATCCCGATTTGCCGCGAAGTCGATGGGCCGCGCGGCGGGCCCAGGGGGCGGGCTGGTCTCCCCGTGCATTCCGGATGGAGAGTGCGGCTCCACTCTCACTCCGTCCGACCGCGCGCACGGCCCGGGGTGAACGGCGCGGCACGCGCCCCCCGGGCAGCGGCTGGCCGCCCCCGAGGCCAGCCGCTTTGGTGACGCCGGCGCGAGGATCGAGGTCGTCCGGACATGGCGGGGATAAAGCGGCGACCACGAAAGACGACAGCGGCTGGCCGCGGCCTTCCGCTGCCCTCCGTCAACCCGTCGACCGTCCGTAAGGGCGCGCGGTCCCTCTCAGCCGATGATGACCAGCGCGTGGCGCTTCTTGCCCGCCGTCAGCTTCACCGGCTCCGCCAGATCGCCGGCCCCGAACATCTGCCCCGCATCGAGCGCCGGTTCGTCGTTCACCCGCGCGCCGCCTTCGGCGATCAGCCGCTTCGCGTCCTTGCCGGACTTGGCGAGGCCCGAGCGGACGAAAAGCTGGGCAAGGCTCACCCCGTCCGCCGCCTCCGCCGCCGAGAGGTGAAGGGTGGGCAGATCCTCGCCCACGCCGCCCTTCTGGAAGACCTCGAAGGCTGTGGCCTCGGCCGCTGCGGCAGCATCCGCCCCATGGGCGAGCTTGGTGACCTCGTTCGCCAGAACGATCTTGGCGTCGTTGATCTCAGCGCCTTCCAAAGCACCGAGACGGTCGCATTCCTCGACCGGAAGCTCTGTGTAAAGCTTCAGGAAGCGGCCGACATCGGCATCGGTCGTATTGCGCCAGAACTGCCAGAACTCGTAAGGGCTAAGCATCTCGGCATTCAGCCAGACCGCGCCAGACGCCGACTTGCCCATCTTCTTGCCATCGCTCGTCGTCAGCAGGGGTGAGGTCAGCCCGTAGATCTCCTCGTCCAGCACCCGGCGCGTCAGGTCGATACCGTTGACGATATTCCCCCACTGGTCCGAACCGCCCATCTGCAACAAGCAGCCGTAGCGGCGGTGCAGTTCGAGGAAATCATAAGCCTGCAGGATCATGTAGTTGAATTCGAGGAAGCTCAGCGACTGCTCGCGGTCCAGCCGCGATTTCACGCTCTCGAACGAAAGCATCCGGTTGACCGAGAAATGCCGCCCGATATCGCGCAGGAATTCGATGTAGTTGAGCTTGTCCAACCACTCGGCATTGTTGACCATCAGCGCGTCGCCCGGCGCGTCGCCGAACTGGACATAGGCCGAAAAGACCTGCTTGATCCCCTCGATATTCGCGTTGATCTGCGCGTCGGTCAGCAGCGGCCGCTCTTCGGCGCGAAACGAGGGATCGCCGACCTTGGTCGTGCCACCGCCCATCAGGACCAGGGGCTTGTGCCCGGTCTTTTGCAGCCAGCGCAGCATCATGATCTGGATCAGCGATCCGACATGCAGCGACGAGGCCGTCGCGTCGAAACCAATATAGGCCGGCACGACGCCCTTGACCAACGCCTCGTCCAGTCCCTGATAGTCGGTGCAGTCGGCCAGAAAGCCGCGCTCCATCATCACGCGCATGAATTCGGATTTCGGGTGGTAGGTCATTGCCGGATCGTCCATTCTAAGCTTGAAGGTCCGTATATCGGCGCGGGCAGGCGAGGGGAAGTCCATGTTGAAACCGGGCGCGGTATGGGCCTTGGGCGCCATGTCGGGCACCTCGCTCGACGGGGTCGACGCGGCGCTGGTCAAGACCGATGGCCTGCACATCGAAGCCTTCGGGCGGCACGCCTACCGTCCCTATTCTGAAGCCGAACGCGCGACCATCCGCGCGGCCCTCGGGCGCTGGCCGGGCGAGGACGAGGTCGAGGCGGCGGCAGAGGTGGTGGAGACCGCCCATGCCGCCGTGATGGCCGGTCTCGCGGGCGAAGCGGACATCGTCGGCTTTCATG
>JBNKFC010000162.1:0-1608 GCA_050289105.1 Paracoccaceae bacterium
CTCCACCTCGCGGGCGATCAGCCCGTAGGAGACATAGCCCGCGCCCAGCCCGCCATATTCCTCGGGCACCGTGACGCCGAGAAGCCCCATCTCGCCCATCTCGCGGAAGATTTCGGGATCGGTCTTTTCCTCGCGGTAAGCCTCGGTCACGCGCGGCTGGAGTTTCTCCTGCGCATAGGCGTGGGCGCCGTCGCGCAGCATGCGCTCTTCCTCGGTCAGCTGGTCTTCCATGCGGAAGGCGTCTTCCCAGTCAAAGCGGGAAAGATCGGGGGCGTCTTTGGGTTTCAGGGCCATTGGGTCCTCACTTCAGCTTTGCGCAGAACCGCGCGATGCGGGTGGCGGCCTCGGTCAGCGAGGCCCTTGAATAGGCGTAGGAAAGCCGGATGTAGCCCGGTGTGCCGAAGGCGCGGCCGGGGACGAGGGCGACGCCCTCCTCCTCCAGAAGCGCCTCGCAGAAATCGGCGTCGGTTTCGATGCGGCGGCCCTTGGCGGTCACCTTGCCAAAGGCGCGGGCGCAGCCAGGGAAGAGGTAGAAGGCTCCGTCGGCAGAAGGGCAGTCGAGCACACCGGTCGCGTTCAGCGCCGCGACCATCATGTCGCGCCGTTCGCGGAAATCGTCGCAGCGTTCGGCCAATAGCTGCTGATCGCCCTCCAACGCGGCCACCGCTGCGGCCTGGCTGACCGAGGACGCACCCGACGTGATCTGGCTTTGCACCGCCACCATGGCCGAGATCAGCCGCTTCGGTCCGATCCCCCAGCCGATGCGCCAGCCGGTCATCGCGTAGCTTTTCGACACGCCGTTCACGATCAGGGTGCGGTCGGCAAGATCGGGCGCGACGGCGCGGAACGAGTGGAACGGGACATAGGAGATGTGCTGGTAGATCTCATCGACCATGATACCGACATGGGGCGCATCGCGCAGAACCTCGGCCAGCGCCTCCAGATCCCCCTTGCCATAGGCGGCCCCTGACGGGTTCGACGGAGAGTTCAGGAGAAGCCACCGCGTCTTCGGCCCGATCGCGGCACGTAGCTGATCAGGCGTGATGCGGAAGCCGGTCTCGGCACTCGTGGGCAGCACGACGGACTTGCCGTCGCAGACCGTGACGATGTCGGGGTAGCTGGTCCAGTAGGGGGCGACGATCATCACCTCGTCGCCCGGGTCGAGCGTTGCCGCGAAGGCGTTGTAAAGCACCTGCTTCGCGCCGGTGCAAACGATGATTTCGCCGGTCTCCGGCCTATAGCCATTCTCGCGCTGACAGGCCTCGCCAATGGCCTTGCGCAGCGCGAGTGTTCCGGCGGTGAGCGTGTAGGTGGTTTCACCTGCCAAAGCCGCCTTGTGCGCCGCTTCGATAACCGCCGCAGGCGTCGGGAAATCCGGCTCTCCGGTGCCGAGCGTGATGATATCCCGCCCCTCGCGCTTCAACGCATCGGCAAGCTCTGAAATCTTCAGGATTTCAGAGAGTTCGACCGCGTCGATGCGGGCAGAGCGGCGGAAGGGGTCGGACATGGGGGCCTCATGCGAGTTTTATGCATTATGGGCCATTGTAGCTGTCGGATATACCGCTATTCTGGCTATATAATATGTATGGAGCGCATATATGGCCACGC
>JBNKFC010000163.1:0-12163 GCA_050289105.1 Paracoccaceae bacterium
TTCATCGAGATCTGGAACCTCGTCTTCATGCAGAACGAGCAGTTCGAGGACGGCTCGATGCGCGCGCTCGAGATGCAGTCGATCGACACCGGCATGGGGCTTGAACGGATCGGCGCGCTTCTGCAGGGCAAGCACGACAACTATGACACCGACCTCATGCGCAGTCTCATCGAGGCGTCGGCGCATGGCACCTCGACCGATCCCGACGGGACCGGCAAGGTGCATCACCGCGTGATCGCGGACCACCTTCGCTCGACCTCGTTCCTCATCGCCGACGGCGTTATGCCGTCGAACGAGGGGCGCGGCTACGTGCTTCGCCGGATCATGCGTCGCGCCATGCGTCACGCCCATCTTCTGGGCGCGGATGAGCCGCTGATGCACCGTCTGGTGCCGGCGCTGGTGCGCCAGATGGGCGCGGCCTATCCGGAACTGGTGCGCGCCGAGGCGCTGATCGAAGAGACGCTGAAACTGGAGGAGACCCGGTTCAAGCAGACGCTGGAACGGGGGCTGCGGCTTCTCGACGATGAGCTTGCGAAGCTCGGCGAGGGGCAGCCTTTGCCCGGCGCGGCGGCGTTCCGGCTTTACGATACCTACGGCTTCCCGCTCGACCTCACGCAGGACGCCCTGCGCGAGAAGGGCCGCACCGTCGACATCAAGGGTTTCGACCACGCGATGGAAGAGCAGAAGGCCAAGGCCCGCGCGGCCTGGGCCGGCTCCGGCGAGACCAAGGATGCTGCGATCTGGTTCGACCTCGCCGAAAAGCACGGCGTCACCGAATTCCTTGGCTACGACACCGAAACGGCAGAGGGCCAGATCGTGGCGCTTGTCGCCGACGGCAAGGAGATCGGCTCGGCCGCGACCGGGGCCAAGATCCAGATCGTCGTCAACCAGACGCCGTTCTATGCCGAGGCCGGCGGCCAGGTCGGCGACAGCGGCCTGATCCGCACCGATACCGGGACCGCGACGGTGACCGACACCAAGAAGGCGGCCGGCGTCTTCATCCATATCGCCGAAGTGAGCGACGGCCAGATCGCGCGCGGTCAGCCTGCGAAACTGGAGGTCAGCCACACTCGGCGCTCGGCCATCCGCGCCAACCATTCCGCGACCCATCTTCTGCACGAGGCCCTGAGGCGCGCGCTTGGCGCCCATGTCGCGCAGCGCGGGTCGCTGAATGCCGAGGACCGGCTGCGCTTCGACTTCAGCCATTCGAAGGCGATGTCGCCGGACGAGATTTCGACCGTCGAGGCGGAGGTGAACGAATACGTCCGCCAGAACAGCCCCGTAGAGACCCGGATCATGACGCCGGACGATGCCCGTGCGCTCGGCGCGCAAGCCTTGTTCGGGGAGAAATACGGTGACGAGGTCCGGGTCGTCTCGATGGGCCGACTTCCGGGCGCCGGCAAGGGGACGGATGGGGCGACCTATTCGCTGGAGCTTTGCGGCGGCACCCATGTGGCGCGCACCGGCGATATCGGCGCTTTCGCGCTGCTCGGCGACAGCGCATCATCGGCAGGCGTGCGCCGCATCGAGGCGCTGACCGGGCAGGCGGCACTGGACTACCTTCGCGCCCAGGACCAGCGGCTTTCGGAAGTCGCGGCCGTCCTGAAGGCGCAGGCGGCGGACGTGCCGGCGCGGGTGAAGGCGCTGATGGACGAACGCAAGGCGCTTGCCAACGAGGTCGCCCAACTTCGCCGGGAGCTTGCCATGGGCGGCGGCGCCGGTGGCGGGGCAGTGGAAACGCGCGACATCGGCGGGGTGAAGTTCCTGCCGCAGGTCGTTTCGGGCGTTTCGGGCAAGGATCTGCCGGCTCTCGTGGACGAGTTGAAAGCGCGCATCGGGTCCGGCGCGGTTCTTGTCGTCGCCGATACCGGCGGCAAGGCGGCCGTCGCAGCCGGGGTGACGAATGACCTGACCGAACGGCTCTCGGCCGTCGACATCGTCAAGGCGGCGGCGGCGGCGCTTGGCGGCAAGGGCGGCGGGGGCCGTGCGGATATGGCCCAGGCCGGAGGCGCCGATGCGTCGAAAGCCGACGATGCCGTCAAAGCAGCGGAAGCCGTGATCGGAGATGTGAAATGAGCGAGACGAAATCCGCCCTCTGGATCGCCCATGTGAAGGTGCTCGACGCCGAATCCTATGGCAAATACGCGGCCCTTGCGGGACCTGCGATCGCCAAGCATGGCGGGGTGTTTCTTTCTCGGGGCGGCCGCTATGTGCAGCTTGAAGGCAATGATCGGCCGCGCAACGTGGTGGCGCGCTTTCCGTCGCTGGAAGCGGCCGTCGAATGCTACCACAGCGCCGAATATCAGGCGGCGCTCGCCCACGCGAAGGGCGCGTCCGAGCGTGATCTGATGGTTCTGGAAGAGGCCTGACAGGACCCGGTTCAGACCGGGAGTTCCGTGGTCTCCTTGATCTCTTCCATCACGAAGCTTGCCGAAACGTCGGCAAGCTCGATCCGCCGGGTGAGTTCCTGGTAGAGCCGGTCGTACTCTTTGACGTCTGCGACCCGGGCGCGGATGAGATAGTCGAGATCGCCGGACATCCGGTAGGCCCCGAGGATCTCAGGCATGTCGCGCGTCGCCTTGGCAAACCGCTCCTGCCAGTCCGGCGCGTGGCGGTCGGTGCGGATCAGCATGAACACGGTCAATCCGCGTCCGAGTTGCTCGGGATCGAGTAGGGCGACGCGCG
This sequence comes from Paracoccaceae bacterium, assembly GCA_050289105.1. GTDB lineage: Bacteria > Pseudomonadota > Alphaproteobacteria > Rhodobacterales > Rhodobacteraceae > Albidovulum. Next base: position 2,686 of record JBNKFC010000163.1, read on the forward strand.
ACCGGATCACACCCGACGCTTCCAGCGCCTTCACCCGCCGCCAGACCGCGTTGCGTGAAAGACCGACCGTGGCGGCGATCTCGTCCAGTGGCAGGGCTGCATCGCGCTGCAGGAGTTTCAGGATCTTCGCGTCGAATGTGTCGATTGTTGTCATGAACTCACGTATGTTGGGAAAAAATCAACGAAGCAAGCGAAGAATGCCGAAACAATGTGACCTGTTCCCGCGCAAGCAGAGGTAATCTCTTCGAACGGAAACAGGAGGAAACCATGATTGCGAAGCTTTTCACCGACCATCCCGCCAGCGTGGATGAAACCTATCTCGAACACGCCGCCTTCGCCGGCCGTTTCTCGCTGGCCCTCTTCGGCGCGGCCTTCGCGGCGCTCGTCCATGCCTTCCTTCCCTTTGCCTTCGAGAAGACGGCAAGCCGGACCGTTGCCCGGCTCTACGCGCGGACACACAACCGGGGCAAATGAATGTGCAGATGGGCGGCCTATGCCGGTGATCCGGTTTTCATCGAAGAGATCGTCAGCCGCCCCGGCCATTCGCTGATCCATCAGAGCCAGGGCGCGACCGAAAGCAAGACGGCGATCAATGCCGACGGCTTCGGCGTCGCCTGGTACGGCGAACGCGAGGAGCCGGGTCTTTTCCGCGACATCCTGCCCGCCTGGTCGGACCCGAACCTGCGGTCGCTTACCGCGCAAGTGAAGTCGCGGCTGTTCCTGGCGCATGTTCGTGCCTCGACCGGCACCGCGACGAGCCGCAACAACTGCCACCCTTTCGCGGTGGGCAACTGGTCCTTCATGCACAACGGCCAGATCGGCGGCTATGACAGTTTCCGCCGCGATGCCGAAATGCTGATCCCCGACCAGCTCTATCCGCACCGCAAGGGCGCCACGGACAGCGAGGCGCTGTTTCTCATCGCGCTCGGCGAAGGGCTTGCCGAGGATCCGAAAGGCGCGATGGAACGGGCGACGGCACGGCTGGAAACCCTGTCCCGCGCCAAGGGCGCCGCCCCGCATGTCCGCATGACGGCCGCCTTCTCGGACGGCAAGCGCCTGTATGCCGCGCGCTATGCGACCGACGACAAGGCTCCGACGCTCTATCACCGCTGGTCCGACACCCGCCGTGGCCGCGCCGTCGTGTCGGAGCCGCTTGAGGCAGGCGAATGCTGGGACGCGGTGCCGCCGGGCAGCTTCTGCACCTTTGATGGCACCGATGTCGCGATCGAGCCCTTCGCGCCCCGTTGCCCGGCCCGCATCGCGGCTGAGTGACCGTCGCGACCTGCGCCAATGTCGTTTTCGCCCGCCAGATGACGCAAACCGCAGTCGGGTCCGTACCAATAGCGATAAAAGGTGCCCATTACCGACAGTGTCAGGAGCATGCGGCATGAACGAGGTTGCGGAAGGACGGCGAGCCCGGGGTGGTGGCGGCGCTGCGCGTCGGGCGGAACGGACCGCCGTACGCATCGAGTGCGCGAAGTTCATCGAGCGCAACATCCCGAACTTCGAGATCCTCAACGAAGAGGCACTCGAGATCATCGAACAGAACGCCGAGACGGTTCTGGAAGAGATCGGTGTCAACTTCGTCGAAAACCCCGAGGCTCTGACGCGCTGGAAAGAGGCCGGGGCGGACGTGCAGGGCGAACGCGTGCGGATCCCGCGTGGCCTGGCGCGCCAGCTGTGCAAGACCGCGCCGTCGTCCTACGTTCAGCACGCGCGCAATCCGGAGCGCAACGTCACCGTCGGTGGCAAGGGCCTCGTGCTCGCGCCGGTCTACGGTCCGCCCTTCGTCCGCGATGCTGATGGCGGGCGCCGTTACGCGACGATCGCGGATTTCCAGAAGTTCGTGAAGCTCGGCTACATGTCGAAATGGCTGCACCATTCCGGCGGCACCGTCTGCGAACCGACGGACGTGCCGGTGAACAAGCGCCATCTCGACATGCTTCTGGCCCACATGACGCTGTCCGACAAACCCTATATGGGCTCGGTGACCGAGCCGAGCCGGGCGGCGGATTCGGTCGAGATGTCGAAGATCCTCTTCGGCGACGACTTCGTCGACCAAAACACGTTGATGACCTCGCTCATCAACATTAACTCGCCGATGACGTTCGACGGGATCATGATGGGCGCGCTGGAGGTCTATGCGAAGGCAAACCAGGCCTGCATCATTTCGCCCTTCATCGTCGGTGGCGTCATGGCGCCGGTGACGGTCGCGGGGACGCTGACGCAGGTTATGGCCGAGGTTCTGGCCGGTGTTGCCTATAGCCAGCTCATCCGTCAGGGCGCGCCGGTGATCTTCGGCGCCTTCGTGACCTCGATCGACATGAACTCCGGTGCGCCGACCTTCGGCACGCCCGAAGCGGCCCACATCACCTACGGCGCGGGCCAGCTTGCCCGCCGGATGGGGCTGCCTTACCGCTCGGCCGGGTCGTTCTGCGGATCGAAGCTGCCGGATGCACAGGCCGCCTACGAGACGGCGAACAGCCTCAACATGGGTCTTCTCTCCGGCGTCAACTTCATGCTCCATGCCTGCGGCTGGCTGGAAGGCGGCTTAGTGTCGTCCTTCGAGAAGTTCGTCATGGATGCCGACCAGCTTGGCACGCTCCATCACCTCGCCAAGGGCATCGACATGTCCGAAACCGGCCAGGCGATGGACGCGATCCGCGAAGTGGGGCCGGGCGGTCACTATCTTGGTTGCGCCCATACCCAGGCGAACTTCAAGCAGGCGTTCTGGCGGACCGAGCTTCTGGACTACAAGCCCTACGAGACCTGGGAGGAAGAGGGCGGCCGCGACACCGTGCAGCTTGCCCGCGAACGGGTGACGAAGCTTCTGAACGACTACCAGAAGCCGGCGATGGATCCCGCGATCGAAGAGGCGCTGAACGCCTATGTCGCGCAGAAGAAAGCCTCCATGCCCGACGCCTTCATGTGATCTGCCCACTATGGGGCCAGTGAGGCCGCTCCCGCCCGGGGGCGGCCTTTTGCTTTCTGGTCAGGCCCGACTGGCGCGGGGCAGAAGCCGGGCTTCTGCCATCATCGCGATCAGGACGTCGATGTGGCGCAGGAAGCTGTAGGAGGCGTCACCGGCCTGCCGCGTGGCCTCGATCCGCTCCTCTTCCGCCAAGAGCGCGCTTAGCGCGCGGTCCGGCGCAGGCGCTTCGGCCGTCCGCATCAGTCGCTTGAGGTCGCGGTTTCTGTTGTATTCCGCGAGGCCTGCCTGCGCGGCGCGGATCAGCAGGCGGGGCCGGCGGAGTTCGGATACAAGCGACAGCAGATCGGACATCTTCATCCTCCTCGATTAATTCAATCAGAAGATGAAACAGGAATGCCGCGTGTTGCCGATTGTCGCCGTGCTGCGTCCGGCAGTTTTAGCGAAATTTATAATTTATCAACAAATATTGGGATCGTGCTCGATTTTAACGATCAGGTAACGAAAGCAACCCACGGTTGCAATCGTTGTGGTTAAGGCGCTCTGAAGACGCCATAGACATTCGGGGGAAATGATGACGGTCCTAGCCCAGACGCCGCTGGCTTTGCCCGCCTGGCTGCCGGAAAATGCGCGGCTCTATCTTCGGCATATCGAGGAGGGGCTCTCGATCCGGGCCTTGGCGAGAAGCGAAGGCTGTCATGCATCGACGGTGCTGCGCAAGGTGCGCGCCTATGAGAACCGCCGCGATGATCCCCTGATTGACGAAGCGTTGACCCGGCTCGGCCGCCTGCATCTGCGGCTGATCCGAACGGAACGGGCACAGAACAGTCAGACACACGAAGTGAAACAGGAAGGAACCTGCCCGATGACCGCACCGATCCGCTCGTCCCAGACACAGATCGCCGACGAGGCCACCGTGGAGCGCGAGGCGCGCCGCATTCTGCGGAGACTTTGCGAGATTGGGGCCCTTCTGGCCGTCTCGCCGGAAATGGAAAAGGCGGTGGTTCTGAAGGGCACGGTTCGGGCCGCAGTCGTCGATCGCACGGTTGCCCAGGCTTTCGCGCTCAAGGATTGGATCTCGGTGCACAAGCCGGGGCGCGTCACGACCTACGAGATCACGGGGGCGGGGCGTTCGGCGCTGAAACGGCTTCTGGCCGAGGATCAGAACGCCCGCGCCGGCGGCTTCGCCGAGGCGCAGTCGGCGTTCGGCGATCAGCACCGTGTCTGGGACGAACGCGCGGTGATGGAACCGGGATCGCGGACGCCACGGCGGATGCGCTACAACCTGGCGGAAAGCCCGCTTGCCGTCCTGGCGCGACGCAAGGAGAAGGACGGCAGCAGCTTCCTCAGCGCCGAACTCGTCGCTGCCGGTGAACGGCTGCGTGAGGACTTCGAACTGGCGCAGATGGGGCCGCGCGTTGCCCAGAACTGGGATCGATTCCTGACCGCCGGTGACCGTGGAAACTTCTCCGCTGACTCCGGCGACGGCGGCGGATCGGGCCGGGCACGCGACCGTGTCGCCGCCGCGTTGCGCGACCTCGGGCCGGGTCTTGGCGATATGGTCCTGCGCTGCTGCTGTTTCCTCGAAGGTCTGGAAGTCGCGGAGAAACGCATGGGTTGGTCGGCGAGATCGGGCAAGATCGTGCTGCGCATCGCGCTTCAGCGGCTGAAGCGGCACTATGACGAGACCTATGGCGGAAAGGCCCCGCTGATCGGCTGACCAAGAGGGCGTCGGAGGGGGCGGCGTCCCGCCAGCTTCGCGCCAACATCCAGGCTGATCCGGTCCGTGTCCCGGTGGCGCGCTCTCGTCCGACCTGCGCGGATTGGAAGTCTGGCAGGCGGCACGGAAAGGCCGCCTGCCACGCGGCTCAGACGTTGGTCGCCCGCGTTGCGCCGAGACCATGAAGCAGGCCCGCCACCAGGCCGCCGAAAAGCGGTGCGGCGATAAAGACCCAAAGGTCAGACAACGCCTTGCCGCCAACGAAAAGCGCGGGGCCGATGGAACGTGCCGGGTTGACCGATACACCCGTCACGTTGATGCCGACCATGTGGATGCCGGCGAGCGTCAGGCCGATAGCAAGCCCCGCCATGGCGCCCGATGCGCCCTCTTGCGTGGCGCCGAGGATCACCGTGACGAAGAGGAAGGTCGCGACGGTCTCGAAGGTGAGGGCCGCGCCGAGGGAGTATTCCCCGAGATAGCCGGCGCCGTAGCCGTTCTGCCCGAGCCCGTTCATGGCGACCGAGTAGTCGGCATTGCCGCTCGCGATCATCAGGATCGCCAGCGCGCCCAGGATCGCCCCCGCCACCTGAGACACTGCGTAGATCAGGAATTCGCCACCGGTCATCCGGCCCGCCGCGAGCATGCCAAGCGATACGGCGGGGTTGAGATGGGCGCCCGAGATGGGCCCGAGCCCGTAGGCGGCTGCGACGATCGACACCCCGAACGCGAGCGAGATGCCGAGCATTCCGATCTCGGCGCCCATCAATACGGCGGATCCGACCCCGAAAAATACGAGAATGAAAGTGCCGATGATCTCGGCAACGACGATCTTGGACATTGTCCCTCCTTGCCGGGCGCCTTGAGGCGGCGCCCTCGTTGTCTTCTGTGCGGAAAAGGCCTATCTGGACTAAGACCCAGCGTTAGGGGGAAATATCCGTGCGCGATCTCAAAATCCCCGGCCAGCGCCATCCCGAAAAGGCGCACCGCGCCGATCAGGCACAGCCGAAGAAGCCCGACTGGATCCGCGTGAAAGCGCCGACTTCGGCCGGCTACAAGGCGACCCGCGACATCCTGCGCACCAACAAGCTGGTGACGGTCTGTGAGGAAGCGGGCTGTCCCAATGTCGGGGAGTGCTGGAGCCAGGGTCACGCCACGATGATGATCATGGGCGAGATCTGTACCCGCGGCTGTTCGTTCTGCAATATCGCCACCGGACGCCCCGACGCGCTCGATGCGTTCGAGCCGGGTCGGGTGGCGCATGCCGTGGAGACGCTCGGGCTGAAGCACGTCGTCATCACCTCGGTCGACCGCGACGATCTCGACGATGGTGGGGCCGAGCATTTCGCCCAGACGATCCGCGCGGTCCGTCACCGCTCACCCGACACGACCATCGAGATCCTGACCCCGGACTTTCTCAAATGCGCCCCGGAAGCACTTGAAAAGGTTGTCGAAGCGCGGCCAGACGTCTTCAACCACAACCTTGAGACGGTGCCGGGCCTCTATCCCTCAGTCCGCCCCGGCGCGCGCTATTTCCACTCTCTGCGGCTTCTGCAGCGGGTGAAGGAACTGGACCCGGCGATGTTCACCAAGTCCGGCATCATGGTCGGCCTCGGTGAGGACAAGCAGGCGGTGGGGCAAGTAATGGACGACATGCGCGCCGCGGATGTCGATTTCCTCACCATCGGCCAGTATCTGCAACCGACGCCGAAGCATCACCGGGTTGACCGTTTCGTCACGCCGGAAGAGTTCAAGGCCTACGAGAAGGCGGCGTTCGGCAAGGGCTTCCTGATGGTCTCGGCGACACCGCTGACGCGGTCGTCCTACCATGCCGGCGAGGATTTCGCCCGGCTGAGGGCGGCGCGGCTCGAAAAACTCGGGCGCGCCTGAAGGGCAAAAGCCCCGGACCGAAGGCCCGGGGCTTTTTGCCAGATCAGAACTTGTAACCCAGCGAGAAGTCCAGGATCGGGTCCGCCCCCGACGTGTCGAGGACGCCAGCCTGAACATAGGCCGTGTTCCACAGCGTGTAAGATCCGCTCAGGCCGTAGATTGCATCGGACGCGTCCGTGTCGACGATGCTGGCGGTCACGTCGAGTTTCGACATCGGACGGTAGGTTGCCCAGGCCATGAACGCGTCGGGGACGAAGTTGCTGCCCTTGGTATAGCCGATGCCCGCCTCGTAAAGGTCCGCTTCCGCACCGATTTCCGCGTGCAGGGAGCTCTGCGTCGACGTTCCGGCCGAATCGACCGCTTCGTACGCACCGTTTGCGAAGAACGCGCCTGCGTCGTAGCTGACCGCGATGGCGTAGACGTCGGCATCGAGGTCAGGGAAGCGGTGATAGGAGGTCGCGGCCTTGAGCGCGCCGTAGTCGCCGTCATAGCGCAGGCCATAGGGCGTGTCGTCGCTGAGCAGGTAGACCTGCTCGGCCGTTCCTTTGGTGACGCTGTCCACGCTCACCTCGAACAGCTTCACGCCACCTACAGCCGGCATCCGGCTATAGGAACTGGCGGCGCTGCGGGGGATGCCGAAGCTGAACTTGCCGTAGCTCGTCCTGTAGGTGAGCGCGGCGAAGACCGCGGATTCGCTCGAAGAGGTGTCGGTGTCGATCGCGTAGAGACCGGCATCGAAGCCGAGCCCCGTTGCGCCCGCTGACGGACCGAAGCCCAGATCGACGTTGCCGTACAACACCGTCACATCCGAGCCGTCGGATGTGAGGTATTCCGCCTCGACATCGCCGGAGATGGTCATGCCCGGAAGGGACTGGGCGTTGACTGCCATCGGTGCGATGGCGCCAAGGATGGCCGCCGGAAGAAGGCCGGTCAGGGTTTTGGTCAACATGTTAAACGACTCTGCTCTTGTTGTTGTCTTTGTGCGCTCGATGCGCCGGGGCCGAAACAGTTGCAATGACAAAGTTCCGACCCGAAGCGCGCATTACAATTGTGACACAACATCGTCGGTCCGGCGAGGGCTTCGCGCCCCAAATATCGTATTATTCGACCGATGTGACCCGTTTCAGGTAGGCGGCGATCGCTGACCGGTCCTCGGCCGGCAGATGCGCGGTGTTTTCCACCACGAGCGCCATGTGACCGCCCGCGCTGTCGAAGTCCGGGGTGAAGCCCGAAGTCAGGTATTCGACGATATCCGCCTCCGACCAGGTGAGCTTGGCCGGGGTGATGTTGGGGAAATTCCCCTTGCCGCCCGGCACCGGCCCGCCGGCGAGCCAGCGGTCGCGCTCCATTCCGCCAAGCGCATTGCGCGGCGTGTGGCATTCGCCGCAATGGCCGAGGGCTTCGGCAAGGTAGCGACCGCGCTCCTCGGTCGGGGTCAGGTCGCCGTTCACGACCCAGCTGTCGTCGAGGAAGAGGTATTTCCAGCCGCCGAGGCTCAACCGGATGTTGAAGGGAAAGCCCACCTCGTGCGGGGCAGAGGGCGTCGGATCGGCGGGCAGGGTGGCCAGAAAGGCGCGCAGGTCGACGACGTCCTGCAACGACGCCTTGGCATAGCTCGCATAGGGAAAGACCGGGTAGTAGTGCTCGCCTTCGGGCGAGACGCCGCGGGTCATGGCGTTGGCGAGGTCGAGGGCGGACCAGGCGCCGATCCCGACGACCGGATCGTTCGAGATGTTGGGCGCGACGAAGGTCCCGAAGGGAGAGGCGAAGCGCTGGCCGCCGGCGAGGATCAGCTTCTGGTCGCCCTTGGCCTCGGCATCGGCGTGGCAGGCGGCGCAGCCTCCGGCCCAGAACACCTGTTCGCCATGTGCTGCGTCCGGCACCAGCCCCGCCAGCGCATCTGCGGGCAGCGGCCGGGGGCGGGTCACGACCCAGAAGATTGCGAGACCGATCACGGCAAGAAGGGAGAGAAAGGTGAACAGTCTGCGCATTCTGGATTTGCTCCGGTCTGGTTACGGACAGGCGCGCCGGGATGGCTTCCGGGCGCGCCTGCAGTGTGCGATTGCTTATTCCGATTTACGATACTGCTTGTGGCACCCGCCACAAGCTTCGCCGACGCCCTTCATCGCCCCCTGAAGCGAGGCGAGATCGGTGCCCGCCGCCACGACCATCGCGTCGGCCGCCGTCTTCAGAGCGGCGAACTTCACGTCCCGGTCACTCGCGTTAGAGATGATCTCGGGCAGCGCGGAGCTGTCGTCCAGCACGCCGTTTTCCGTCCCCGGCACCCAGAGCATCGACGAGTCGACCGAGGCCAGCGCCGCGAGGCTGCTCGCCGCCCGCGTGGCGGTCTCGGCGTCGTAGGGCACTTCGCCCTTGGCCATGCTGCCGAGCGGCGCGAGGTTCATCGCCATCATCAACATGTAACCGTGGCGCGCGGTCAGGATTTCTTCGGGATCGCTCAGATCCTCGGCAAACACCGGCCCGCAGGTCAAGACCGCCGCCGCGATCAGAGACAAAACATTCCGCATCGTGAACTCCTAGACTTTTATCGTTTCGCGTCGTCTCAGCGCCGGCGGGTCTAGAGCCGGAAGATGTCGCTGCAACGCGGCGGAATGGAAGCCCGAGCGCGGGCGGAATTGGAATAAACTTCCATGCTAGCCATCTACAACTTGAGGTGGAGACGGGCTGTTTGGGCGATTTTGGGCAAACCGCCGCCGATCGAGGGGGCCGGATTTGGCGACCTGCCACTCATCAAGACAAAGGGCGGGACTTCTCCCGCCCCCGTCATCCGAATGCCGGCCAGGCTCAGTTCGTCGGAACCCGGAACGCCTTGTGGCAGCCGCCGCACGCTTCTCCGACCGGACCCATCGCCGTCTTCAGCGCGTCGAGCCCGGTGCCGGCCGCCGCCTGCATGGCCGCCGCGGCCTCGCCCATCGCCTTGC
>JBNKFC010000164.1:0-3466 GCA_050289105.1 Paracoccaceae bacterium
CGAAGTGGCGGATCTGGCATCCGTTCGATGACGCGGGCTGCTACAAGATCCCGGAATTGCGAGAGGCGCTTCTGACCGCATCGGACCACTTCCCGGTCACGATCGATGTCGATCTCTGAGCCGACCTGTTAAATCGGGTCCCGATCGCCTATATTGAGCAAATGAAACGGATCACGAATGCCCTTGCCGTTCTGATCCTCGCCGCGGCCCCGGCCTTTGGCGAAAGCGGCGACGCGACCGCCGAAGAAGGTTTCAACCTCCTCGAGGAAGGCGCGAAGATCATCCTGCGATCGATGATGGATGAGGTGGAACCGGCGCTGAAGGATTTGCATGAGAACTTCGGCGAGGCGATGGGCGAGATGGGACCGGCGCTTCGGCAACTCGCCGAGATGATCGGCGATATCCGCAATTACCATGCGCCCGAGATGCTGCCGAACGGCGACATCATCATCCGCCGCAAGAACCCTGCGGAACTGGCCCTGCCGGAACCGGGTGAAGAAATCGAGATCTGAACATCGCGGGTAAGGTGGGTTTGAACCCACCTTACATCGCCCCTTCCACGAGGTCTGGGACGGTTCAGCCGGTGACGAGCGTCACCTTGGCCTCCGCTTCGAGCGCATCGGCCAACGACTTGAACCGCGCCTGCGCCACTTCGCCGAAGAGCGCCTCTGACCGCGCGTTGAGCCTCAGTTCCAGCACCTTCTTTTTCGGTCGCCAGACCAGTTCGCCCGCTTCTTCGGGAGATTTCACCGCGAACATCGCGCCGAAGCGCATTGCCTTGCCGAGAACCTCCGCCTCCTTGATCTGGTGTTCGTTGAGAAGCGTGAAGAGCGGTTCAAGACGCGATCCCGCGCGCGAATTCTTGTAGCGGTGCAACAGCGCCAGGCCGAGGAAGACCCGTTCCTGATGCGAAAGCCCGCCGAGGTTGGCGCGGGTCGCATTGTCAAAACAGACCTCGGCCCGGTAGTCGGGATGCGCCCGCCAGGTCGTGTCGTGCAGGAGGCACGCGGCCTTGACCATCCGCAGCCGCTCTTCGCTGGCAGACCGGAAGAGGGGCAGGATGAAAGCGTAGAGCTTCTTTCCGAAACCGGGCATCCGCGCCATCGTCCGCTCGGCATAGCGGCAGGCCTCTATCAGCGGATCGCGCATCCTCAGCCGTTCGGGCATCTGCTCGTAAAGGAGCCCCTCGCGGATGCCGTAGGAGGACACGTCGATTTCCTTCGGATGGAAGGTCAGGACCAGTTGCCGCAACACCTGGCTGGCCAGCGGCACCAGATCCATCCGCGCCGCCGAGGTGCCGGTCCGGGCGCGCAGTACGGCGATGTCGTTCTCGGCGATCCAGTTCACGGTTTGAAGCACCGATTGCGGGCCCATCCGGTATTCGTGCAGCACCGTCATCGGATAGTTTCGCCGCTCCATGTCGAGCCGCGCGATGGCCCGCCACGAGCCGCCGACGAGGTAGATGCGGTCATGCCCTGTGCCGATCTCGGCGGCGAGCTTTTCCACGGTTTCGCGGATATAGGCAGCGACGCCCTTTTTGCCGCCCGGCACCTGCTGGAGCCGAAAGGGGCCGAGTGGGGACGTAATCCGGCGACCGACCTTGCCGCCCGACACTTCGGCCAGTTCCATCGAGTTGCCGCCGATATCGCAGACGAGGCCCTCGGCCTCCGGCCAGCCCAGAAGCACGCCCTGCGCCGAAAGCCGCGCCTCTTCCTGCCCGTCAATTACCCAGAGCTTCAGCCCGGTCTCGCGTTCGACCTGTGCCTGGAACTCGGGCCCGTCCTCGGCCTCGCGCACGGCGGCGGTTGCAACGCAGGTCAGGGGCGGCAGGTTCATGCCCTTGGCCAGAGCCGCGAAGCGTTTCAGCGCGTCGAGCGCCCGGATCCGGCCCTGCGGGTTGAGCCGGCCGGTCTGCGCCAGACCCTGGCCAAGTCCGGCCATGACCTTTTCGTTGTAGAAATAGGCGGGGCTGCGGGCCGCACCGTCGAAGACGACGAGGCGAACGGAGTTCGACCCGACATCGACCACGCCGACCCGTTCCAGCGCGCGGGCTGAAGGATCGTCGAAAAGCGGCCGGCCAAACGGGCTCCAGTCGTCGCCATGCGTCTCGCTTTTGGCGTCCATGGCTTTCACCCTCCGGGGCTTGCGGGATTCGCGGCTCCGTCCCACGCTTTACTCTTTAGTCCATCGTATGGGCAAGCTTCGGCACGTCCTTGGCGCCCGCCGAGCCGCGCCCGGAGAGCGATGGATTCTCCATGAAGAAGCGGTGGCAATTGAACAGATCGTCGCGTCCATCGGGCAGGTCGCGGATATAGCGCCCGTCGGGGCCGAGGACCCAGCTCTGCGCCTCGTCGGCGAGGTTCGCCGCCATGATCTGGCTGACGATTTGCGCCTTCACCGTATCGTTCTTGATCTCGACCAGCGTTTCCACGCGGCGCGACAGGTTGCGGCCCATCCAGTCGGCGGACGAGATGAACACGCGCGCCTTTTTCGACGGCAGACCGTGGCCGTTGCCGAAGCAGACGATGCGGCTGTGTTCGAGGAAGCGGCCGACGATGGATTTCACCCTTATATTCTCGCTCAAGCCCTTGATGCCCGGGCGCAGACCGCAAATCCCGCGCACGACAAGCTGGATCTTCACCCCGGCCTGGCTTGCCGCGTAGAGCGCGTCGATCACGTCGGGTTCGATCACCGAGTTCATCTTGGCCCAGATCTCGGCCGGCTTGCCGGCGCGGGCATGCTCCGCCTCGGCCGCGATCAGTTCCAGAAGCCGCTGTTTCAGCGAGATCGGCGAGATCGCGATGTTCTCCAGCCCTTCCGGCTGAACGTAACCGGAGAGGTAGTTGAAGACCTTGGTGGCGTCGCGGCCAAGGGCAGGATCGCAGGTGAAGAAGCTGAGGTCGGTATAGATCCGCGCGGTGATCGGGTGATAGTTGCCGGTGCCGTAATGCGTGTAAGTGACGAGGTTCTCACCCTCTCGCCGGACAACGGTCGAGATCTTGGCATGGGTCTTGTAGTTGATGAAGCCGTAGACGACATGGGCGCCCGCGCGCTCCAGCCGCCGCGACTGGCGGATATTCGCGGCCTCGTCGAAGCGGGCCTTGAGTTCCACGAGCGCGGTCACCGACTTTCCCGCCTCCGCCGCCTCGCACAGCGCCGAGACGATGGGGCTGTCCTGCGAGGTGCGGTAGAGCGTCTGCTTGATCGCGAGCACGTTCGGGTCGGCCGCCGCCTGGGTCAGGAAGCGGATCACCATGTCGAAGGTCTCGTAAGGGTGATGCAGAAGCATGTCCTTCTGCCGGATCGCCGCGAACATGTCGCCGTCATGGTCCTGCACCCGTTCGGGCACGCGCGGCGTGAAGGATGGCCACTGCAGGTCGCGGCGGCTGTCGAGCACCAGTTCCTTCAGGTCGGCCATGCCAACCATGCCCTTGACCTCGACCACCTCGTCCGGCGCGACCGCCAG
>JBNKFC010000165.1:0-14521 GCA_050289105.1 Paracoccaceae bacterium
GACCAATGCGACGGCCCTCCTGATCGGCGCCTTCGCCGTGGTCACGGTCGGCGGGATCGTGGAAATCGCACCGCTCTTCTACCTCGAGAACACGATCGAGAAGGTGGAAGGGGTGCGGCCCTACACGCCGCTGGAACTGACCGGGCGCGACATCTACATCCGCGAAGGCTGCTATGTCTGCCATAGCCAGATGATCCGGCCGATGCGCGACGAGGTCGAGCGCTACGGCCACTACTCGCTGGCCGCGGAGTCGATGTACGACCATCCGTTCCAGTGGGGATCGAAGCGCACCGGGCCGGATCTGGCCCGGGTGGGCGGTCGCTATTCGGACGAATGGCATGTCGACCACCTGACCGACCCGCAATCGGTCGTGCCGGAATCGGTGATGCCGAAATACGGCTTCCTCGCCAACCGTCTGATCGAACCGACCTATATCGACGAGCGGCTGAGCACGGATGCGCTGGTTGGCGTGCCCTACACGTCGGAGATGATCGAACTGGCCAAGGCCGACTTCGCCGCGCAGGCTGATCCGAATGCCGACACGGCGGGGCTGGAAGAGCGCTATCCGGGGGCCAACGTGTCGAACTTCGACGGCCAGCCGGGCATCACCGAGATGGATGCGCTGATTGCCTATCTCCAGGTTCTGGGCACGATGGTCGACTTCACGACCTTCCAGCCCGACCCGAACCGCTGAGGAGGGGGCGATGGACATCTATTCGCTTCTGAGGGAATTCGCCGACAGCTGGGTGCTTCTGGCACTCACGCTGGTCTTCCTCGGCGTCGTTCTCTGGGCCTTCCGGCCTGGATCGCGGCGCGTCCACGAGGATATCGCGAACATCCCCTTCCGGCATGAAGACAAACCCGCGCGAGACGGCGGCATCGGCGCCAAGGCGCAGGAGGCGTTCAAATGAGCAAGAGACCCGTACAGACCTCCAAGGTCGATCCTGAAACGACCGGCCATGAATGGGACGGTATCCAGGAGTTCAACAACCCGCTGCCGCGCTGGTGGCTCTGGACCTTCTACCTGACCATCATCTGGGGGGTTCTCTACACCATCGCCTATCCGGCCTGGCCGCTGGTAACGGGTGCGACACAGGGCCTTCTCGGTCAGGATACCCGGTCCGACGTGGCCGCAGAGATCCAGCGCTACGAGGATGCCAACGCACCGATCGAGGCGAAGCTTGTCGCGGCCGATCTGACCGCGATCGCCTCTGACCCGGAACTGGTCAACTACACCCAGAACGCCGGCGGCGCCGTTTTCCGCACCTGGTGCGCGCAGTGCCACGGCTCTGGCGCCGCAGGGGCGGTCGGCTATCCGAACCTTCTCGACAACGACTGGCTCTGGGGCGGCACAATCGAGGATATCCACACCACCATCACTCACGGTATCCGCAACACCACCGACCCCGACGCCCGCTATTCCGAGATGCCGAAATTCGGCGCCGACGAATTGCTGGAACCGGCGCAGATCGACCAGGTCGTGCAATACGTCCTGCAGATCTCAGGGCAGGAGCATGATGCCGGTCTTGCCGCCGAAGGCGCAACCGTCTTCGCCGACAACTGTGCGGCCTGCCACATGGAAGACGGCACGGGCGACCGCGCCCAGGGTGCACCGAACCTCACGGATGCGATCTGGCTTTTCGGCGGCGATCAGGCGGCTTTGACCGAGACTGTCACCAACGCCCGCTTCGGCGTGATGCCGTCCTGGAGCGGTCGCCTCAGCGAAGCCGACATCCGCGCGGTCGCGGCCTGGGTCCACAGCCGCGGTGGCGGCGAATAGGCCACGCGCCGATAGACCAGACGAAAATGGGGGCCATGAGGCCCCCATTTGCTTTGGAGTGGAGCGCGTTCGCCGGGCGCCGAATCGGGCAATCACGCCCCGAGACTTCCCGATGCGGAGGCCGGCCGGGTTCATCTTCGCGCCGCAAGAAAACGAGCGTCAGAATGCGCCAATCCGTCGCCAGTTTGATTCAAGTCAAGGCGAGTCGCTTGTTCCCGGATTAGCGATGAGGTGGCCCGAAGCGAATTCGTGTCGTGCCAGAGCATCGGCGCCCCGTCCTGTTCGCGCGTTTCCTGGGGGCGCCGATGCCTTTCTCTCCTTCTAGAGCATTTCGTCGGAAATAGCACTGGGGCGAATGGCAGGTGTCTCGAACCGGACGCCTGGACCACAGCCGAAAAGCCCCGCCCCCGCCCTTCCGAACACGACCGGGTCGAGTCTGACGCATTGCGGGCTTGTCGATGGATCCTTACGTTGCGTGCCAAGGAACACGACAGCGTGATCTCGGGGAGGGGCGCATGGGCGCGGTCCCGGCAGGAATTTTGACCTACATCAAGGCTCGTCGGGCGGGTTGTGGCATAGGAAGTCCGCGCGAACAGACAAACTTGGGAATCCCGTCATGAGCTCTACCGAGACCCCTCCGGCGCTATACGCCGCCCGGGAGCCCGTCTTCCCGCGTCGCGTGAAGGGTCAGTTCCGCAGCCTGAAATGGCTGATCATGATGGTCACCCTTGGCATCTACTACATCATGCCCTGGATCCGTTGGGACCGGGGACCGAACCTGCCGGATCAGGCGGTTCTGGTGGACCTCGCCAATCGCCGCTTCTTCTTCTTCATGATCGAGATCTGGCCGGACGAATTCTACTTCATCGCGGGCCTTCTGATCATGGCCGGTCTCGGCCTCTTTCTCTTCACCTCGGCGCTTGGCCGGGTCTGGTGCGGCTATGCCTGTCCGCAGACGGTCTGGACCGATCTCTTCATCCTCGTCGAGCGCTGGGTCGAGGGCGACCGCAACGCGCGCGTGCGGCTATGGAATGCGAAATGGGATCTCCGCAAGTTCCGCCTGCGGATGACGAAATGGGTGCTGTGGCTGCTGATCGGGCTCGCCACCGGCGGGGCCTGGGTCTTCTACTTCACCGATGCGCCGACGCTTCTGGTCGACCTTGTGACTGGGCAGGCCCACCCCGTCGCCTATCTGACGATGGCGATCCTGACCGCCACCACCTTCTTCTTCGGCGGCTTCGCCCGCGAGCAGATTTGCATCTATGCCTGCCCCTGGCCGCGCATCCAGGCCGCGATGATGGACGAGGACACGTTGGTCGTTGCCTACCGCGAATGGCGGGGCGAGCCGCGCGGCAAGTTGAAGAAGGGCGAGCTTGACCCGGCGCAGGGCGACTGCATCGACTGCATGGCCTGCGTGAACGTCTGCCCGATGGGCATCGACATCCGCGACGGCCAGCAGCTGGAATGCATCACCTGCGCGCTCTGCATCGACGCCTGCGACGAGGTCATGGACAAGATCGGCAAGCCGCGCGGGCTGATCGGCTACATGGCGTTGAAGGATGAGGCGGCGGAGCGCGCCGGCGGACACCCGAAGAACATCTGGAAGCATATCTTCCGCCCCCGCACGCTGCTTTACACCGCGCTCTGGTCGGCCGTCGGCATCGGCCTCATCGTGGCGCTCTTCATCCGCTCGCCGATCGACCTGAACGTCACCCCGGTGCGCAACCCGACCTTCGTCACGCTGGCGGACGGGTCGATCCGCAACACCTACGAGGTGCGGCTCAGGAACAAGCATGGCGAGGACCGGCCGTTCCGGATATCCTTGACCTCGGAAACGCCGTTGCAGATCGCCCTCGAGGGGACGCAAGAGATGGTTGTCATCGTGCCCGCCGACCAGACCCAGACCGAACGGGTCTATGTGACGGCACCTGCCGGGACCCCGGCCGCCACGACTGACCGGACCGCGATCCGCCTTTGGGTCGAGGATCTGAAGAGCAATGACCATGTCAGCGTCGACACGGTCTTCAACGGGAAGGGACAGTGACATGGCTACCCCTCTGACGGGACGCAAGGTCTTCCTCATCGCCGCCTCGGCCTTTGCGGTGATCATCGGGGTCAATGTGCTGATGGCGGTGAAGGCGATCGGCACCTTCCCGGGGCTGGAGGTGAAGAACTCCTATGTCGCGAGCCAGGTCTTCGACGCCGAGCGCGCCGCGCAGCAGGCGCTGGGCTGGACCCTGACCGAGGGGTACGAGGCGGGCGAACTGCGGCTCGCCTTCCGCGACAAGGAAGGGCTGCCAGTCCAGGTGGAGCGTCTCTCGGCGACGGTCGGGCGCACGACGGAAGCCTCGGACGACCTCAATCCGGATTTCGTCTGGCGCAACGGCGACTACGTCGCATCGGCCGACCTGGCGCCGGGCAAGTGGATGATCCTCCTCGAAGCCTTCGCGGCGGACGGCACCCGGTTTCACCAGCGACTCGACCTGTTCGTGAAGGGCTGACCCATGTCCTCGGCCGCGCCCTCGATCTCGGCCTGTCCCGCCTGCGTCGCGGCCCCAGTGGCTGATGCCGTCGCCGCGCGGGCGGCCGAGAAGAACGCGGGCCTTGTCCTGTCACTGCCGACCGTCCATTGCGCCGTCTGCATCTCGGATGTCGAACGCACGCTTGCCGCGATGCCCGGCGTGAAGTCGGCGCGGGTCAACCTGACGCTGAAGCGGGTCTCGGTCGCGGCGGCGCCCGAGGTGACGGCCGATCAGGTGATCGAACGGCTCGACGCGATCGGCTATCCGGCACACGAGCTCGATCCGGGTCTTCTGTCGGTGACGGAAACCGACAAGCGCGGCCGTGACCTCTTGATGCGGCTCGGTGTCGCGGGCTTCGCGATGATGAACATCATGCTCCTGTCGGTCGCCGTCTGGTCCGGGGCCGAGGCCGCGACGCGCGACCTCTTCCACTGGATCTCTGCGGCCATCGCTTTGCCGACGCTGGCCTTTGCCGGCCAGCCGTTCTTCTCGTCGGCCTGGACGTCGCTGAAGGCGCGGCGCCTCGGGATGGATGTGCCGATCTCGCTGGCGCTGATCCTCGCCTCGGCAATCTCGCTCTACGAGACTTTCGAAGGCGGACGTCACGCCTATTTCGACGCGGCAGTGTCCTTGTGCTTCTTCCTTCTCGCCGGGCGCTATCTGGACTACCGCAGCCGCGCCGCCGCGCGGTCGGCAGCGGAGGAACTGGCCGCGCTCGAAGTGCCGCGCGCGATCCTCGTCGCGAATGGTGAGGAGAAGACCGTCCCCATCGCGGAACTGGCCGTGGGCGACCTCGTCCGCGTCCGCCCGGGCGCGCGGATGCCGGTCGACGGCACGGTGGCCGAAGGCACGTCGGAGATCGACCGATCGCTCCTGACCGGAGAGACGCTGCCGGTCTGGGCCGGCGAGGGCAGCACTGTCAGCGCCGGAGAAGTCAACCTCACCGGCCCGCTGACCGTGCGGGTCACGGCGGCGGGGCGCGACTCGTCGCTGCACCGAATGGCCGATCTCGTCGCCGTCGCGGAGAACGCGCGGACGCGCTATACCTCGCTTGCCGACCGCATGGCGCGGCTCTATTCGCCGTCGGTTCACATCCTAGCGCTCATGGCTTTCGCGGCCTGGCTGTATCTGACGCGCGACATCCGCCTTTCCGTCAACATCGCGGCCGCGGTTCTGATCATTACCTGCCCCTGCGCGCTGGCGCTCGCCGTGCCGGCGGTCGTCACCTCGGCCTCGGGCAAGCTTTTTCGCAAGGGCTTTCTGATCAAGGACGGCACGGCGCTTGAGCGCCTTGCCGAGGTCGACACGGTCGTCTTCGACAAGACCGGCACACTGACGATGGGCGCACCCGAGGCGATCGACCTTTCCGCCCATCCCCGCGCCGATCTGGAGATCGTGGCGGCCCTCGCGGAAGCCTCGGCCCATCCGCTGTCGCGCGCGCTCGCCTCGGCGATGGCTGCCGCCGGCATCCGCCCGGCGAACGTCACGGATCTGCGCGAAGTGCCCGGTTCCGGGGTCGAGGGGCGCTGGCGCGGAGAGGTGGTGCGTCTTGGCCGCGCCGAGTGGCTGGGCGCCAAGCCCGGCGAGCGGACGGCCACGTGGTTTGCCAAGGGGGCGGCCGCCCCGGTGGAGTTCGCCTTCGCCGACCGGCCCCGTCCCGGCGCGGAAGAGGCCGTGCGCGCCCTCACCGCGTCCGGCAAGAGGGTGCTGCTTCTTTCCGGCGATGCCGAAGCGCCGGTCGCGGCGCTTGCCGCAACGCTCGGCCTGCCGGAATGGCAATCGGGCATGCGGCCCGACGAAAAGGCGGCCCGGATCTCTGCGCTGACGGATGAGGGGCACCGCGTGCTGATGGTTGGCGACGGGCTCAACGACACCGCGGCCCTCGCCGGCGCGCATGTCTCGATTTCGCCGGCCACCGCGCTCGATGCCGCGCGGACGGCGTCGGACATCGTGCTTCTCGGGCAGGATCTTTCGCCCCTGTCGGACGCCCTTCGCATCGCGACAGTGGCGCGGCGGCGGATCAAGCAGAATTTCGGGCTGTCCCTTGCCTACAACGTCATCGCGGTACCGGTGGCGCTGACCGGATTCGCCACGCCCTTGATCGCCGCATTGGCGATGTCCACATCCTCGATCACGGTATCGCTCAACGCGCTCCGGCTGAAGTGAGGCTTCCCGCATGGAAATGCTGGTCTACCTGATCCCGGTCTCGCTTTTTCTCGGCGGCGTCGGGTTGATTGCCTTTCTCTGGTCGCTGAAGCACAGGCAGTACGACGACCCCGAAGGCGACGCGAACCGCATTCTGAGCAGCGACTGGGACGATCACCCGAAGCCCTGAGGATCAGGGGCCGATCACCGTGCATTCGGTCTGGCGTGCCTGAAGCCGGCGGCAGGCGAGATTGGCCATCTCCTCGGTCATGCCGACGAAGTTGGCATCGTAGCCGCCCTTCTTCGCCACGACCTTGCGCAGGGCTTCGTCGAGCGTGTTCATCTCGATCAGGGCGGTCTGCAGCAGTTGGCGTTCGGCGTTGTAGCGCGATCCGTAGTGGCCGACATTGATCGACCATTGCCGCCCGCCCGAGGTCGAGACACGGGTCACGACTTCAAGCTCCTCGGCGACGGGTTCGTCGGGAGTGAAGGAGGCAAGCACGATCTCTTCGGGCCGCGCTTTGGGCGCAGGCGCTTCGGGCCTGGCAAGGATCACGACCGGTTCCGACGATACCGCCGGGCCTTCGGCGGGCGCTGCGGTCGCTGCTTCGGCGGGGATTGCGGCAAGGGCATCGTCCCCCGGTTCGGCCTCTGCGACCACGATCTCGGCAGGCGCAGCCTCGTCGGCCTCGCTCGCCGGTGCGGGCGCTTCGGCAACCGCCTCCGGGGAGGGACCCGGCGCGGCGGGCGGGGTCGGCGACATCGTCGGCGCTGTCGCCGTGGCGCTGGCGAACAGGTCAGGCGCAGGTTCCGCCGGCGCGGCTGGCGTTTCGGTTTCTGCAGCGGCTGCGGCGGCAAGCGCGAGCGTGGTTTCCGGCTGTGCCTCGGTCGTGGCGACGAAGGTCGGCGCGGCAGGCACGGCCTCCTTCGCCGCGTCGGCGACCAGAGTGTCCTGCGGCAGGGCGTCTTCGGCCGCCGCGTCCGTGGCGACTGCCGCATCGCCCGGACCCTCGTCGCCGTCGGTCAGCGAGAGCGCCTGCGCTTCGGCCAGGACGGCGTTGATGTCGCTCTGCATGGCGAGAAGCAGCTCTTCCGGTGGCGTCTCGGCGCCGGGCAGCGGCCGCGCCTTGGGGCGCGGACTGCGGAGCACGGCGAGGTTCAGGCGGATCGTCTTGCCGGCGGGAACCGCGTCGGTGGCCGTCGTCACGGCCCTTGCCACGGCCTCCGCCATCTCGTCTCCGGCATCCTCGGCCTCGGCCTCGGCCATGTAGAGCGGGCGGGCAGGTTTCTGTACCGTCGCCCGGTTGGGTGCCTTGCCGAAGCCGAGGTCCATCAGTTCCGCCACGCGGGCATTGCGGCTTGCCGTCGACTTGCCGCCGAACACCGTCGCGATGATGCGCTTGTTGCCACGCTGCGCTGAGGCGGTGAGGTTGAAGCCCGCCGCCGCCGTGTATCCGGTCTTGATCCCGTCGGCGCCCTTGTACGCGGCGAGGAAGCGGCGGTTGGTATGGGCGACCTGCGCGACGCCGGCATCGGCAGTCGTGCGCGAGAAGATGTTGTAATACTGAGGAAAGTCGTAAAAGAGATGCCGGCCGAGCATCGTCATGTCGCGGGCGGTCGAGAGGTGACCCGCTGCCGTCAGGCCGTTCGCATTCACGAAGGTCGTGCGCGACATGCCGAGCGCCTTGGCGGTGCGGTTCATGCGCTTGGCGAAGGCCGGTTCCGAGCCTTCGATCGCCTCGCCGATGGCGGTCGCGGCGTCATTCGCGGACTTGATCGCGGCGGCGCGGATCAGATAGCGCAAGGCGATGGTCTGGCCAGGCTTGAGGCCGAGCTTCGACGGAGGCTGGGACGCCGCGTGTTTTGAGATCGTCACCTTGCTGTCGAGCGAAATCTCGCCGCGCTCGATCGCCTCGAACGCGATGTAGAGCGTCATCATCTTGGTCAGCGAGGCGGGGTGGAGCCGGGTATCGGCATTGTCCTGATGCAGCACTTCGCCGGTGCGCGCGTCGATGACGAAGTCGGCATACGGCGCCGCCAACGCCAGTATCGGCGCCAGAAAAAACGCCAGCACGAATGCGACGAATATACGGGTGCGATGGACGCACTGCCCCGGACAAGCAAACACCTGTCTCACCTTTTTCCTGCCTCATGTCCCGATCATTGGCGCCGGAACTTCACTGATTTGCCTGACAATAACACAGGTGCCACGATGCGAAAACACCCTAAATTCAAAGCGTTTGTTGCCGATGCTGAGACAGTTTGGTGGCGATGTGGGGCCGCGTCGCACATCTAGGCACGCAGCTTTGCCCGACTACCAGATCGGCTCAGTCCTCCTCCGCCTCGACCGATGCGACAAGCTCCGCGAGGTCGCCAAGATCGCTCAGTGTCCGGAACCGGGCATGGCCGTCGGGCGCATCGTCATGTTCCAGCGCCCAGGTCAGTTCGTGCGGCACATGCACGCCCCAGCCGCCGAGGCCGAGGACCGGCAGCACGTCGGACCTGAGCGAATTGCCGACCATCATCGCCCGGTCGGGCGCGTGGCCGTGGCGGGCGAAGATCCCGGCATAGACGGGCGCGGTCTTGTGCGACACGATCTCCACCCCGTGGAACAGGTCGCCGAGGCCGGACTGCGCCAGCTTGCGTTCCTGGTCGAGAAGATCACCTTTTGTTATCAAGAGGATGCAATGGCTGCCGGCCAGCCTCTCCACCGCTTCGCGGGCATGGGGCAGAAGCTCGATCGGATGGGCGAGCATGTCCTGCCCGGCTTCGACGATCTCGCGGATGACCGCCGCCGGTGCACGGTCTTCGGTCACATCGAGCGCGGTCTCGATCATCGAAAGCGTGAAGCCCTTGATGCCGAAACCGTAGCGCCCGAGGTTGCGCCGCTCGGCCGCAAGAAGCCGCTCCTCCAAGTGATCGCGCGGTGCGAAGTCGGCGAGAAGCGTCGCGAACCGGTCCTGCGTCAGCCGAAAGAAGCGCTCGTTGTGCCAGAGCGTGTCGTCGGCATCGAAGGCGATCGTCGAGAGCTTGGGCATGGCGGCTTCCTCCGGGCGCACAATTTGCGGCGTTCGCGCGCCCGGTTCAATCGGTATCATCGCAACCTTTTGCTCATCCCGCCCTTGGATTATATTGAGGATCGGAACCCCATGCGCCCGAATCCCGAGGAGGGAGCCCTTGGCTTTGCGCCCCATCACAATGTCGGACCGGAAGGACGGTAATGGCCCTGAAAGCGCGGTCATTACCAAGACGCGGCCGAAGACGCAGCGGCCGCCGCTCTACAAGGTGCTTCTTCTCAACGACGATTACACACCGATGGAATTCGTCGTCCATATTCTGGAGCGTTTTTTCGGCCTCAGCCATGCACAGGCGTTCGAGATCATGCTGACGGTGCACAAGAAGGGCCTGGCGGTCGTCGGCGTCTTTTCGTTCGAGGTGGCGGAGACCAAGGTGGCGCAGGTGATGGATTTCGCCCGCAGGCACCAGCACCCCCTGCAATGCACGATGGAAAAGGAATAGGGGCGGGGCCCCGGTCCGCATGAGCCATCCGAGACTTTCCCTCGCGCTTCAGGGCGCCGACGAATTGCCCGCGTCGGGGCGAGTCCTTGTCCTCGGGCCGCGGGCAGAGACGGATCTCTCGGACCTGCCGGCTGACCGTGCGGTGATCGTGCAGGGATTCCGGCCCGATCACGACGCAATGGCTGCGCGCGGCTGGACCGTGCTGGCGTCGGCGGCAGAGGCGGGTGGCGACTTTGCCGCGGCGGTGATCTTCCTGCCGCGCGCCCGCAATGCGGCCCGCGCGCTCGTGGCGGAGGCCGCGCGGCGCGTCGGTCCCGGCGGACCGGTCTGGATCGACGGGCAGAAGACCGACGGGGTCGACACGATGCTCAAGGATCTGCGCGCCCGCACCGCTGTCTCGATGCCCATCTCCAAGGCGCATGGCAAGATCTTCCGCTTCGATGCTGGTCCGAGCTTCGACGACTGGCGCGCGGTGGATCTGCATCCGGCGCCGGGCTTCGTGACGCGGCCGGGGGTCTTTTCGGCCGAGAAGATCGATCACGGCTCGGCCCTCCTGGCCGCCGCCTTGCCCGAGCGTCTTCCCGCGCGCGTCGTCGATCTCGGCGCCGGTTGGGGCTGGCTCGCAGCGCAGATCCTCGCCCGGACCGGGGTCACGGAACTGCATCTGATCGAGGCGGATCGCGACGCGCTGGACTGTGCGCGGCGCAATGTCACCGATCCGCGCGCGCGGTTTCATTGGGAGGACGGAACCCGGTTCCGCCCCGACACGCCAGTTGATGCGGTCGTCATGAACCCGCCCTTCCATGCCGGCCGCGCTGCCGATCCCGCGCTGGGCGCCGCCTTCATCGCGTCGGCGGCGGCGATGCTGACGACCTCGGGGCGGCTCTGGATGGTCGCCAACCGGCATCTCCCTTACGAAGCCGTCTTGGCAAGGCACTTCCGCGAGGTCGAGGAGATCGGCGGCGACGGCGGCTTCAAACTCTTGATGGCGGCCAGACCCGTGCCGACGCCTCGCCCACGCCGCTGATTTCCACTAACCTGCCGCCGCAGAATCACTCCCGGAGAGCCCATGTCCCTGTCCATCGCCGGCAAGACCGCAATCGTCACCGGTGCCGCCAAAGGCATCGGTCTCGCCATCGCGAACCATTTCGTCGAGCGCGGCGCCAAGGTGATGTTTGCGGACAGCGACGAGGCGAAGCTTGCCGAAGAGGTCGGGCCGGCCGCCGAGGAGGATGGGCCGATCCGCTGCTTTGGCGGCGATCTGAGCCAGAAGCTCACCCTTGCCAACCTATTGTCGGCGACAGTCGATGCCTTTGAAAGGATCGACATCCTCGTCAATGCGCAGCGCGCGGTGCTGACGACCGACCCCCTGAACCCGGACGATCCGTCGATCGACGCAATGCTGAAGCAGAACCTGCTGCCGGCCCTGAAACTGAGCCAGATGGCGGCAAAGCGGATGATCGCGCAGGCGGAGAAGGACGAACAGACCGAAGGCCCGGTCGGCACGATCATCAACGTCTCGACCCTCGCGGCGCGCCGCGCCCAGCCGGGGCTTCTGGCCTATTCGGTTGCGGGGGCCGCGCTTGACCAGGCGACGCGCTCGCTCGCGGTGGCGCTTGCGCCCGAACGTATCCGCGTGAACGGCATCGCCATCGCCAGCATCATGAGCGCGAGCCTTCAGGCCACCCTGAAGGACAATCCCGACTGGCGCGGCACGATCACCGATGGCACGCCGCTCGGCCGGATCGCCACGCCTTCGGAAGTGGCCGAGGCGGCGCAGTTCCTAGCCTCCGACGGGTCGAGCTTCGTGACCGGCCAGATCCTCACCGTTGACGGCGGACGCGGATTGATCGACCCGGTTTCGGTCCCGGCCTATTGAGCCTCTGTTAGCCGGTTAGGGCAGGCGGCAATTCGAGGTTCCGCACGCCGGCAAGGATCACTCGGGATATTGAACCCGGCAGGCGGCGATGGCCGCTTCGGCCTGACCCGCAAGCGCCTTGCGCCGTGCCTTCAGGGCTGCAAGTTTGCGCATTTCCGCCTCAGGGTCGATAGCGACCGGGCGCTTCACGGTGTCCCAAACCGGCTCGAAGCACATCCGGACCGGTGTGCCGCGCACCCAGTCGTCGCAGCGCGTCCATTCGTGGCGGATGATCTTGCGCATTTCGTAGGCATAGCCGCGCGCGAGGTTCGCCTCGGTCTCGGCGATGAGACGTTCGACCGTTCGCAGATCCCTGGTGGCGCTGCGGATGCATTGCTCCTGCGGCGTGCCGCATGCCGTCAGAGCGGCGATGAGGAGGAGGGGCAGAGCGAGACGAAGTCGCATGTCGGAATCCCGTCGGTCAGGGTTTGGCGCAGGCGGCAGAAATTCGGGCGGTGAGGACGTCGCGGCGCGCCAGCAGCGCTTCCAGCTTGCGCGTTTCGGCCGCGGTGTCGATGGCGATGGGGCGGGTGCGCGTCCCGGGGTCGGTGCAGAAGCTGAGCCCGACATTCGAGCGATGGCTGCCAAGGCAGAAATTCACCGTGGCGCCGGTATCCTCGCGCACGAGAATATATCCGCGGTCGAGATTGGCGCGCGTATCGGCGATGAGCCGGTCGATCGTCCGAAGTTCCCGTGTCTCGGGGCCGGCGCAGCGGGACGTAGGTTCAGCACAGGCCGAGATCGCGGTGATCAGCACGACGGCAAGGGCGGGACGGAAAGACACGGGCATCTGGCGACTCGCGGCAATAGTGACCCCTTCAGCTTAGCCCTCGGGCGGCCTCGGACCAACCGTTCCCTTGGCTCCGCGCTGATTTGTCATTCTGGCTTGGGCCGTCGTAAGCTGCTAGGCGAAAGGCATGAACGACCGGGACGGGGCAAGATGAGCGCAGAAATGAAGGCCGAGAAGGCGCGGGCGTCGGAGTGGTTCCGCACGTTGCGGGACCGGATCGTGGCGGCATTCGAGGGGCTGGAGGACGCGGCGCCCGAGACGGAGGCCGCACCGGGCCGTTTCGAGGTGTCGGAAACCCGGCGCAGCGCAGACGGCGGCGGCGACGCGGGCGGCGGCCTCATGAGCGTCATGCGCGGCGGGCGGGTCTTCGAGAAGGTCGGGGTGAACGTCTCGACCGTCTATGGCCAGCTTGGGGCGCGGGCGCAGGCGGCGATGGCGGCGCGCGGCGTTCCCGGCATGGCGGAGGATCCGCGCTTCTGGGCCAGCGGGATCAGCCTTGTCGCCCACATGCAGAACCCGCATGCCCCGGCGGTCCACATGAACACGCGGATGTTCTGGACCCCGCATGCCTGGTGGTTCGGCGGCGGGGCGGACCTCAACCCCTGCATCGAATATGCCGAGGACACCGCGCATTTCCACGCCACGCTGAAAGCGGCCTGCGATGCCCACGATCCGGGCTATTACACCCGCTTCAAAGCCTGGGCCGACGAGTATTTCTTCGTGCCCCATCGCGGTCGGGCGCGAGGTGTTGGCGGCATCTTCTACGACGATCTGAACACCGGCGACTGGGAGGCAGATTTCGCGTTCACCCAGTCCGTCGGCAGTGCGTTCCTGCCGGCGTTCCTGCCGCTTGCGGAAAAGCGGATGGGCACCGACTGGACCGAGGCGGACCGCGATGCCCAACTCATCCATCGCGGGCTCTATGCCGAATACAACCTCGTCTACGACCGGGGCACCAAGTTCGGGCTGGAAACCGGTCATGACGCGAATGCCGTGCTGATGAGCTTGCCGCCTCTTGCGAAGTGGGTCTGACCGGCTGACCGTGGGGTGCGGGCGCTGCTCTTGCGTTCGGTGGGGCTGATCTCCAGCCGCGCCGGTCCGCCGTCGCCGAGGCTCCGCTCCCCGGCGTCCGGGCGCATTGCCGCGGCGCGGCGCAACCGCTATGAGACGGAAAGAATGCCGATGGAGAGACGGATGACGCCGGCAGAATGCATGACCATGGCCGAAGTCAGGGCCGAGATCGACCGCATAGATGCGGCGATCGTGGCGCTTCTGGTCGAGCGGGCGGGCTATATCGACCGGGCGGCGGAGCTGAAGCCTGCCCTTGGTCTTCCGGCGCGGATCGACGGCCGGGTCGAGGAAGTCGTTGCCAAGGTCAGCGCCCGGGCGATGGCCGAGGGGCTCGACCCGGCCTTGGCCGAGGCGCTCTGGCGCCATCTCATCGACTGGTCGATTGCCCGCGAGGAGGCGGTGATCGGCCGCGACTGATCGCGGGGCAGGGAGGCGACATGACGCGACCGAGGCTACTTATCACCCGGCGCTGGCCGGAGGCGGTGGAGGCAAAACTTTCCGCCGAGTTCGACACGGAGATCAATTTCGCCGACACGCCGCTTGACGCCAAGGCGTTCCGCGACGCGCTGGGCGACTTCGACGCGATCCTGCCGACGGTCACGGACCGGCTCGGGCCCGAGGTGTTCGACCGTTCGACCATCCGGACGCGCATTCTCGCCAACTACGGCGTGGGGTTCAGTCATATCGACATCGACGCCGCGAAGGCGCGGGGGATCGTGGTCACCAACACTCCGGACGTCCTCAGCGATTGCACGGCCGATCTCGCCATGACGCTG
>JBNKFC010000166.1:0-15679 GCA_050289105.1 Paracoccaceae bacterium
CCATCCTCTGGCCCCCCGTTCCGATCCAACTGGCCCTAATGGCGCGACGGCGCTTCCCTTAGGTTGCCGGCAGGTCCATGATACATGCGCCCGACCCGGAGCCGCGGCCAGAGAGAGGAAACACCCCCATGAAAATGACCACCGAGGAAGCCTTCGTCAAAGTCCTCCAGATGCACGGCATCGAGCATGCCTTCGGCATCATCGGCTCGGCCTTCATGCCGATCTCGGACCTGTTCCCTCGCGCCGGCATCCGGTTCTGGGACGTGGCGCACGAGTGCAACGGCGGCTACATGGCCGATGGCTACGCCCGCGCGACCGGCAAGATGGCGATGTGCATCGCCCAGAACGGTCCCGGCATCACCAATTTCGTCACCGCCGTGAAGACCGCCTACTGGAACCACACGCCGATGCTGCTGGTCACGCCGCAGGCGGCGAACCGCACGATCGGGCAGGGCGGCTTCCAGGAGATGGAGCAGATGCGGCTCTTCTCCGACTGCGTCTGCTACCAGGAAGAGGTTCGCGACCCGAGCCGCATCCCCGAGGTGCTAAACCGCGTGATCCTGAAGGCTTGGCGTGCCTCGGCCCCCGCCCAGATCAACATCCCGCGCGACATGTGGACCCAGGTGATCGACGTCGATCTGCCCCAGATCGTCAAGTTCGAGCGCCCCGCCGGCGGCGAGGAAGCCGTGGTCGAAGCCGCGCGTCTTCTCTCCGAGGCGCGGTTCCCGGTGATCCTGTCGGGCGCCGGCGTGGTGCTGTCGGGCGCCATCCAGGACGTGGTCAATCTGGCCGAGCGGCTCGATGCGCCGGTCTGCTCGAACTACCAGCACAACGACAGCTTCCCCGGCTCGCACCGGTTGGCCATGGGGCCGCTCGGCTACAACGGCTCGAAGGCTGCGATGGAACTCATCGCCAAGGCCGATGTCGTGCTCGCGCTCGGCACCCGGCTCAACCCGTTCTCTACGCTGCCGGGCTACGGCATCGACTACTGGCCGAAAGAGGCGAAGATCATCCAGGTTGACATCAACGCCGACCGGATCGGTCTGACGAAGAAGGTCACGGTTGGGATCGAGGGCGACGCGGCCAAGGTCGCACGCGGAATCCTGTCCCGTCTTTCGGGCACTGCCGGCGACGAAGGCCGTCAGGCGCGGCGCGATCTCGTCTCCACGACGAAATCCCGCTGGGCGCAGGAACTTTCGTCGCTCGACCACGAGCAGGACGATCCCGGCACCGTCTGGAACGAGGAAGCGCGTGCGCGCGATGCCGACCTGATGAGCCCGCGCCAGGCTTGGCGCGCGATCCAGGCGGCCATCCCGGCCGAGGCGATCATCTCGTCCGACATCGGCAACAACTGTGCCATCGGCAACGCCTACCCGGCGTTCGAGAAGGGCCGGAAGTATCTGGCGCCGGGCCTCTTCGGTCCCTGCGGCTACGGCTTCCCCTCGATCCTCGGCGCCAAGATCGGCTGCCCGGACACGCCCGTGATCGGATTTTCCGGCGATGGCGCATTCGGCATCTCGATGAACGAGATGACCGCCTGCGGCCGCGACGACTGGCCGGCGATCACCATGGTGATCTTCCGCAACTACCAGTGGGGTGCGGAGAAGCGGAACACGACCCTCTGGTATGCCAACAACTTCGTCGGCACCGAACTGGACCGCGACACCTCCTACGCCGGCATCGCGCGTGCCTGTGGCGCCAACGGCGTCCAGGTTCGGACGACCGAGGAACTGACCGAGGAACTCCGCAAGGCGGTCGAGCGGCAGATGAAGGACAAGCAGACGACTTTCATCGAGGTTCTGCTGAACCAAGAACTCGGCGAACCCTTCCGCCGCGACGCAATGAAAAAGCCCGTCGTCGTCGCCGGAATCGATCCGGCAGACATGCGCAAGCAGGGCGCGGCCTGATCACCCTCGGCGGCCGGGGGACCTCCCCGGCCGCTGTCCTGACCCAGAGCGATCGGCACCTCTGCCCGGTCGTGTCCTCCTTCCGAGAGTAGCCGATCATGACTTCAGCTTTGAGCCAATTGGCCCAGACGTCCAGGGCGGCCGACGTGATCCGCAGCCACGCTCCGGGCGTGCTCGTGTGCGCCGTGGTCGGCACGGCCGCGCAGTTCCTGTCGGATCACTACGGTGCGCCTGCGATGCTCATGGCGCTGCTTCTCGGAATCGCGTTCGGGTTTCTGGCCGAGGACGGACGCTGCGTGCCCGGCATCGAGCTGACCGCGAAGAAGGTGCTGCGGATCGGCGTCGCCATTCTCGGCGCGCGGGTCAGCGCCGAGCTCATGGTGGGCCTCGGACCGAAGATGGTGGGGCTGCTCATCCTCGCCGTCATCGCCACGATCTCTTTCGGTGTCTTCGGCTCGCGCTTTCTAGGGCGCGGCTGGCGATTCGGAATCTTGACCGGCGGGGCCGTCGCGATCTGTGGCGCCTCGGCAGCCATGGCCATCGCCGCCGTTCTTCCGAAAAACGAGAACTCCGAAAGCAACCTGATCTTCACGGTTCTCGGCGTCACCGTGCTCAGCACGCTCGCAATGATCTTCTACCCGATGCTGGCCGGATGGATGGCGATGGACGATACCCAGTCCGGCGTCTTCATCGGCGGCACGATCCACGATGTGGCGCAGGTCGTCGGCGCCGGCTTCTCCGTTTCAGACTCGGCGGGCGAGGTGGCAACACTGGTCAAGCTCATTCGGGTGACGATGCTCGCCCCGGTCATCCTGATCCTGTCGCTTGTCATCCGTGGCAGCATGGGCGCGGACAGCGCAACGGGCGCGCGGCCGCCGCTCGTCCCCTTCTTCGTCGTGGCGTTCCTGATGTTCGCGACGCTCAATTCCTTCGGCGCGATTCCGGCCGGGGTTTCCAAGCTGATGTCTGAGGTATCGCGCTGGGCGCTTCTCCTGTCGGTCTCGGCAGTGGGGATGAAGACTTCGCTCAAGCGTGTGCTCGAGGTCGGCGGCCAGGCCATCGTTCTCATCATTGCCGAAACGCTCTTCATCGCCGCCTTCGTCCTCGTGGGCGCAAAACTCATCAGCTGAGGTTCACCGACATGAAGCCACTTGAAATGATCCTAGCGAACGCTGCCCGGTCGGTGCGGACGATCGTATTGTCGGAGGGCACGGACCCGCGCGTCGTCAAGGCAGCGGTCGAGGCCTGCGAACGCGGCATAGCCCGCGTCATCCTTGTCGGCATTCAACTCGGTGTCGAAATCCAGCTCGACTGGCTGAGAAAAGAGTTGCCGAGGCAACTGGAGATCCACGATCCCGCGACTTCGCCGCTGACGGACGAGCTGGCGCTGCTCTACTACGAGACGCGCAAACACAAGGGTCTGACACTCGACGAGGCGCTGCGTGGCGCCCGGCGGCCCCACATCTACGCGGCGCTGATGGTAAAGGCAGGCCTTGCCGACGGCACATTGGGCGGCGCATGCCTTCCCACGGCAGATATTGTCCGCGCCGCCATCCAGATCATCGGGCCGAGACCCGATACGAAAGTGGTTTCGAGCTTCTTTCTCATGCTGTTCTGCGCGTCCCACCATCAAAAGAAGGGCGCGCACGTCTTTGCCGACGCGGGTCTCGTCGTCGAACCCAGCGCGGAAGAGCTGAGCCAGATCGCGGTGGCCTCCGCCCGGTCCTTCGCTGATCTGACCGGCGAAACACCGCGCGTGGCGATGCTGTCCTTTTCGACCCGCGGCAGCGCCGATCACCATTCGGTCACGAAGGTCGAGAACGCCACGCAGCTCGTCCGTGCGGCCGAGCCTGATCTCTGCGTCGACGGCCCGCTGCAATTTGACGCCGCTTTTGTGCCCGAGGTGTCTGCCGTGAAGGCGAGCGACTCGCCGCTTGGGGGGAATGCGAACGTCTTCGTATTCCCGAACCTTGAGGCAGGCAACATCGGCTACAAGATCGCGCAGCGGATCGGCGGTGCGGTGGCGATCGGGCCGATTCTGCAAGGACTTGCCAAGCCGGCTAACGATCTGTCCCGCGGATGCAGCGCCGAGGACGTCCTGCACATGATCGCCGTGACGGCAGCTCAAGCCGACAAAATCTCACGCGACCAGGATCGCCACCAGTCGGAAGCCGTTGGCAGCCCGGCCTGATGCCGCGCGGGGTTCGCATCGGGGTCTGCGACTGAACTGCGCCCCGATCTCTGGATTGATTCAATCGTCTGCCTAAACGGCTGATCGGTTCCGATGTTGTCGAAGCGGGCCGCGGCGGGCGGTTGAAGCAGTTCCGGCAGAGGCTGCGTCGGGCCCCGGCCGCCGCGCAGGCAGGGTTACGGCTCAGGTCGCGGCGCCCGCCGCAACCGTCACCGACGCAGCCGCTTCAACTCGGCATGCAGGCCGACCGGGGCCTCGCTCGGCTCACTGGCGTCGCGCTCCCGGCTCAGCCACCGCGTCAGCATCGACAAGCAATCCCCAGATCCTCCGCGATCCCCCGCCGCGTCCTGACGCTGGTCAGTGCCAGCCGCACAGCTTCACGCCGAAACTCCGGTGTCGGTCTGTTCCCGTTTCCCATAGAACACCTCCTGCTTCCTCAGTTGGTGCTCTCCACATTTTCCGGGCAAGTCCAGATCGATGTTCGACCGTGGCCTTACCGGCGGCAGCACCGGCAATATTTCCGCCCGCACGCCGGACGGAGGGCTTCTGGTCAGCCCGACAGGCACCAGCTTCGGGCGGCTCGATCCTGCCCGGTTCAGTCGGTTCGACGACAGGGGGCGCTCATTGATGGCGATCCCCCCGACGAAGGAAATACCGCTGCACAGGGCGTTCTACGACACTCGTTCGACCGCGGGAGCCGGGTTGCCGGCCGCGATGTCGAGGCCGCCTGCAACGCGAACGAGGAACTCGAGGATACGGCCCGTCTGGCGATGATGACGCGGGGCATGTCGCTGCGCGGATTGTCGGAACGGGATGTTCAACGGCTGGTCAAGGCGTTTGATGTGGAGTGGGACGCGTCAGAATGTCTGCCAATCCGTGGTTTCCCGGGCCGAGCTTTCGCCGCCTGACGCAATCTAGGCAGTCGGGGCCGAGGGACAGATGCCCGTTGCGTGCACGTCATGGCAGCGGCGTCCGAAGCTGACGCCGCGCGTGCCGGCTGCTGGGACCGAACGGCCATGTGCGGCTTGCCCGGGCCCTGCCGCCTTCTCTCGACCGGTTTTCCAATTCCGTGCCGGAACTACGCGACACGCGCCCGTCAGGCCTCAGGGATCGGTCGCAGGCGCGAGATCCCGTGCAGCGGCGGGAACAGGTCGGCCTGGAGCGCGTGGTAGATATCGGGCTTGCCCCTGAACTGTGTCACGGTCGGGCGGCCCTCGGCGTCGATCTCGGGGAACCAGCCGCCGCGCTCGTGGTCGATGAAATGCTGGTCGGCGAAGGTCCAAAGCCGGCGATACCAGGCCTCGTCGGCCGGGTCGCGCTCGAGCTTGATCAGGCTCGCCAAGGCGCCGATCGCTTCGGTCACCGGCCACCAGTAGCGGTCGCGCACCGCCGGCGTGCCGTCGAAGTCGAGGGTGTAGACCAACCCGCGCCGCGCCTCGTCCCATGCGTCGGCGAGTGCGCGGGCGACCAGCCTGCGAGCGGCCTCCGGCGCGCCGTCGTCGGGGCGTCCGATCAGGTCCCAGTATTGCAGCCGCAGCCGCGCCAGTTCAAAGGAATGGCCGGGCGTAGTGCCGGCGGGGCGGAACATCGGGTTGCCCGCATAGCCGCGGTCGATCTGCCAGTCGGCGGTGTAGTGCTCGGGCAAGCGCCAACCCTCGGCCGGGGCGACGCGGTCGATGAAGAAGCCAAGGATCCGACCGGCCCGCGCGAGGAAGACCTCGCGTCCTGTCGCCTCGTAGGCGGCGATCAGCGCCTCGATGGAATGCATGTTGGCGTTCAGGCCGCGATACGTCGAGAAGGGCGCCCAGTCGCGGGTCCACTCGTCGCAGAAGAGCCCATGGTCCTCGTCCCAGAACCGGGTGTCGAGCACCGTCCAAACGTCGTCGATCATGCGGTCGGCGTCGGGGTGGCCGGCCTGGCGGGCGGAGGCACCGGCCAGCAGCACGAAGGCGTGACCATAGGCCAGCTTGCGCCCGT
Source organism: Paracoccaceae bacterium (assembly GCA_050289105.1). Taxonomy (GTDB): domain Bacteria; phylum Pseudomonadota; class Alphaproteobacteria; order Rhodobacterales; family Rhodobacteraceae; genus Albidovulum. Next base: position 6,076 of record JBNKFC010000166.1, read on the forward strand.
CATGCACCCGATCGCCCTCCATCGCCCAGACATAGCCGCCATGGACGCCGTCTCGGTGATGGCTCCAGAGATAGCGCATGCCGTGGTCGATGACGGCCTCGCAGCCTTCGAAACCCGCCATTTTGCCGAGCGCGAAGGAATGGACGAGGCGCGTGGAGGTATGCAGTTCCTGCACGTCGTCAGCCAGGGGCGCTCCGTCATAGTCCAGCAGGTAGAACCCGGGGCCCGGCCGCGGGCTGGCCCGGAAAAACGTCACCTGGCGCTCGGCGTCTGCACGCAGCCAGGCACGGTGGCCGGGGTCGTCGAGCCAGAAGCCCGGTGCCTCGACGGGGCCGGGCTGGGCGGTATCGCCGGATACGTCGACTGTGTTGTTCATCCTGTCCTCTTCCGACCGAAATCACCGCGAGCGGCCTGGGCAATGCTCCCCAGTCCATGCCGATGGGACTCTGGCGGCGGAGCGTCGCGGTGACGAATCCACCTGTTCGGGCATCTTTCAGGCCTTGCCAAGCCAAGGTGTGACATCGGGCCGACGAAGGAAAGGCGAGAGCAGGGCCGCGGGGTCATCGCTCTTCGGCGCCATGGGGGCGCGAACGGGGCCGCAATCAATGCCGACGGCGATCCTCAGGGCGACCTTCATTCCGGGCAGGACGCCTGTGGCCAGAAGCAATTCGACGAACTCCTGCGACAGCGACTGAAGCTCTTGCGCGCGCGCAATGTTCTTGTCCTGAAACGCCTGCCAGATCGCGGCGTAGAGCCGGCCAAAAAGGTTGTATGTAGTGCCGATGCCGCCGTCGACACCCAGCGCGGCTGCGCCGGCGAAGATCTCGTCGAAGCCGTAGTAATAGACTTTTTCGGGGCGATGGCGACGCAGCAGGGACAGTTTGAACAGGTCGGTCGAGGTGAACTTGATCCCGGCGACATTGGGCAGGTCGAGAATGCGTTCGAGCAGTTCGATCGGCAGCGGCCGGCCGGTGCGCAACGGGATTTCATAGACGATCAGCGGAAGCTCGGTCGCTGCGGCAAGCGCGGCGTAATAGCCGAAGATCTCGTCATCCGAATAGGGATAGCCATGGGGCGGCAGCGCCGACAGAGCGTCGTAGCCCAGCCTTTCGGCATTGCGGGCGAGGGCGATTGAATCGGCAAGTGCCGGAACGCCGACATGCGCGATCAGGGTTTGCCGGGTTTCCCGGGCGATGTCGCTGACCACGGCCTGCTGTTCGGCCAGCGTGTCGCGGTCCAGGACCGCCGACTCGCCGCTGCTGCCCCCGACATAGAGACCAGTCAGACCCTGACTCTGCACGTAGCGGGTAAGGCCCCTCTGGCGATCCGGCGAGAATTCGCCCCGATCGTCCATGCCGGTCATCAGGGCCGCGAACATTCCTGAAAGTGTCTTTGTCATCCTGGTCGTCGTCCTTTGGCGAGGTGTGGAATCATGCAAGGCCATACCGGCCCCCAAGCTTGCCTCAACGTATATTTCGAGGTTTTGGTTTGACAATAAAAAATACTTGGTATTACAAATCTTTTATCAGCGTAAGCCCAATGGAGAATCGCGATGGCCGATGGCACCCACGATCCTGCGCGACACTCTGCGAATGACATCGCCGAGGCGCTCGAGCTCGAGATCCGCTCCGGGGTGATCGAACTCGACGCGCCAATTCCGACGGAACGCGAGTTGTGCGAACGCTTCGGCGCCTCCCGGCCAACGGTGCGTGAGGCGCTCATGAACCTCCAGATCCGGGGGTTCGTCAGTGCGGGCAATGGGAAGCGCCCGCGTGCCGCCCGGCCTTCGATCACCGCCATCCTGCAAGGCGCAAGTGAACACCTGCGCGACATCCTCGGCGACACCGAGACCGGCGCCTATCTGGAACAGATGCGCCAGTTCATCGAGGCGGGCGCAGCGCGCGAAGCCGCAGTCCGCGCCAACAGCGTGCAGGTCGCCAAGCTCAAGGTCGCGCTGGAACAGAATTTCGAAGCCATCGGCACCGATGACTTTTCCCGCACCGACATCGCCTTTCACCAGGCGCTGGTGTCGGTTGCGGGAAACCCGGTCTTGCTGACGCTCCACCAGATGTTCGTGTCCGAGGTCCTGAAGCTGCGTCCGCCCGCAGCCGATCAGGCCGCCAACGACATGCGGACTTTCGAAGAACACCGCGAGGTCTTTCAGGCCATCCTCGATGGAGACGCTGCCAGGGCGACGGAGCTTCTCGATCAGCACCTCGCCCGGTCATACCGCAAACGGCTGGCCGTAACTAAGGCGACCTGAGGACCAAAGGCGCTGTCAATTTGTTGCTCAATCACACAACTAGGAGGAAGAAATGAGGAAACTTCAACTGCTTGGCGCTGCCGCCTCACTGGCACTGCTGGCCGGAGCCGCAGATGCCCGAGAGCTGACTTTTGGCATGCAGGACAACGAGGTGTCCAACGTCTACAAGGGTGCGGAGGCGTTTGCTGCGAAGCTGATGGAACTCTCGGGCGGCGAGCTGACGGTCAAGCTGTTCCCTTCCTCCGTCCTGGGCGACTTCAAGGCGATGGTCGCTCAGGTCCAGGCTGGCGAACTCGACATGGTGATGACCGGCTACCCGGACATGTCCTATGTCATTCCCGAGCTGAAGCTGATCGGGGCACCCTATGTCGTCGATGATTTCGAGCACCTGCAGGAGATCGTGGCCGGTGACTGGGGACAGGGTATCTCGGCCAAGATGGCGGAACAGGGCATCCACCTGCTCGACGTCTGGTACTATGGCACCCGCCAGACCACCTCGAACCGGCCGATCAACTCGCTGGACGACATGAAGGGCCTGCGCTTGCGCACCCCGAATGTGCCGTTCCTGATCGCCTTCGCCGAGAACACCGGCGCCACCCCGGCCCCGGTGGCCTTCGCCGAGGTCTACCTTGCGCTCCAGACCAACCAGGTCGATGCCGAGGAGAACCCGCTTCCGACGATCGAGGCGATGAAGTTCTACGAAGTTCAGAGCCATATCGCGATGACCAACCACTTCGTCGCATCGTCTGCCATCCAGATCGGCACCTCGACCTGGGACAACCTCAGTGATGAGGAAAAGGGCTGGGTCGAAGCCGCGGTGCAGGCCGGCGGTGAAGTCTCCGACGGGCTGACCTTCCAGGCCGAGGCTGACCTGGTCGCGACCTTCGAAGGCCGCGGCATCACCATCACGCACCCTGACACCGCGCCGTTCCGCGCTGCCATGCAACCCTACTACGACGAGCTTGAAGCCGAGTTCGGCGCCGGCTCGATCGCCATGGTGCGCGGGCGCTAGGATCACCGGACGCCGGGGGCTGAAAGGCCCCCGGCATGCCCAGAGGGGAGAGAAGTGGAATGGGCCGGAACTACACGTTTGAGGCGGTGATCGCGTCGGTGATATTCATCGCCCTCTTCTTTGTGATCCTGCTTCAGGTCTTCGGGCGCACGCCGCTTTTCGTAGGTCCCGTCTGGACAGAGGAGCTGGCGCGCTGGCTCTGGGTCTGGATGGCGCTGATCGGGATCGGTGCCGTCGAACGCAAGGACAACCACCTGCGCATGGGGTTCCTTACCGCCATGCTCCCGCAAGGCTTGCAGCGTGCCATCGCCCTGCTGACCGACGTGGTCTATCTGGGCCTCGCCCTGCACCTGATTCTGATCGCCTACGGATCCGTTGTCCGGTCCTGGAGCTATGAGTCGGTGTCGCTGCCGACGACCGATGCCGTGCTGTATGCGTCTGCGCTCGTTGCCATGGTCCTGATTGTTCACCGTGTCGCGCGGCGGCTGGCAAGCGCTCTCGCTTTGTCCTTCGCCCGGACGGAGAGTGAAAAATGATCCTCTCCAGCGTCATAATCGGCTGGCTTCTGCTGGTCCTGCTGAACGTACCGATCGGCATCGCCATGATCATGGTCTCGATGGGCTATTTCTATTATTCCGGTCTGGGCCTTGCCTTCGCCACGCAGCGCATGGTGGACGGGCTGAACAGTTTCCCGATGCTTGCCGTGCCGCTCTTCATCCTTGCGGCGGCTATTCTGAACTCGGCCGGCATCACCAATCACCTCTTCGGTTTCGCCCGCGCGCTCGTGGGCCGCTTCACCGGCGGCCTTGGCCATGTGAACGTGCTGGCTTCGCTGTTCTTCTCGGGCATGTCGGGGTCGGCCATTGCCGATGCCGGGGGCCTCGGCAAGATGGAAATCGAGGCCATGCGCAAGGCCGGCTATGACGACGAGTTCTCGGGTTCGGTCACCGCGGCCTCGTCGATGATCGGTCCGCTGGTGCCGCCATCGATCACGATGGTCCTTTATGGGGTCATCGCCAATACTTCGGTGGGCAAGCTCTTCCTCGGCGGGATCATACCCGGTGTCCTGTGCGCGCTGGCGCTGATGGTTATGGTCTATGTCATCGCCAAGAAGAACAACTACCCGCGCGACGAAATTGTAGCGCCTCGGGAAGTGCTCGCGCTGTTCTTCAAGTCGCTGCCGGCCTTGCTGACGCCCGCCGTCATCGTCGGTGGCATCTTTTCGGGTTTCTTCTCTCCCACGGAAGCCGCGGCGATCACCGTTCTTTATGCCGTCCTGATCGATCTGGTCTTCTACCGCGAGCTGACCTTCCCCCGCCTTTGGGACGCGATCTACGAGACCTCAATCACAGCCTCGGCCATCGCCACGATCATCGCCGGGGTCGGGTTGTTGAGTTGGGTCCTGGCGCGCGAACAGGCGCCCCAGCAGATCGCCTCGTTCTTCCTGTCCATCGCCGACAGCAAGTTATCTTTTCTCATCGCGGTGAACGTCCTGATCTTTGTGCTTGGCGCCTTCATCGAGTCGCTGGTGATCCTGCTGATCGTCGTGCCGACGCTGGTGCCGGTGGCGCTTGGCTTCGGGGTCGATCCGGTGCACTTCGGGATCATCGTGGTCCTGAACCTGATGATCTCGATCCTGACCCCGCCGATGGGCATGGCGTTGTTCGTCGTGGCGCAGGTCGGCGACATACCGTTCGCGCGGCTGGCCAAGGCGATCATTCCTTGGTTGATCCCGCCGATCGTGGTGCTGATCCTCGTCTGCGTGTTCCCGTTCCTCGCGACCTGGCTGCCAAGCATGATGGACTGAAGATGGGCGTTCTCGAAAGACTTCGTCACGGCCTTGTGGTTTCCTGCCAGCCTGTCGATGACGGGCCGATGGACCGGCCCGAAATCGTCGCGGCGATGGCCCGGGCGGCGGTTGCCGGCGGCGCCGCCGGGATACGGATCGAGGGGATCGACAACCTGCGCGCGGCGCGGCCCCACCTGTCGGTGCCGGTTATCGGGATCGTCAAGGAAGACACGCCGGGCACGAGCGTGCGGATCACGCCGCGCATCGCCCATGTCCGGGCGTTGGCCGAAGCCGGGGCCGACATCATCGCCTATGACGGCACCCCGCGCCCAAGGCACGATGCCCGGGACGCTGTCCTGGCCGCGATCTTGGCGTGCCGGAAGCTGGCGATGGCCGACTGCGCGACCGAGGATGATGGCCGCGCCGCCCTGGCCGGAGGGGCCCATATACTTGGCACCACCTTGTCGGGATACACCGAGGAAACTGCGAAAGGAGACAGCGGACCTGATCTGGAACTGGTGCGCGCCTACCGGAAACTCGGCGGTTTCGTCATGGCGGAAGGCCGCTACAACATGCCCGATCTGGTCAAGTCTGCCCTTGATGCCGGGGCGGACTCGGTCACAGTGGGATCGGCACTGACCCGGCTGGAGCTGATGACCGCCGGCTTCGTTGCCGCACTGAAACGCGGGGCCTGACGGTGAATCGGCACGATCTCGACGGCTTCGCGGTGGATATTGGCGGCACCAAGACGGCGGTGGCGCGGATCACCGCCGGGCAGATCGTCGACAGGCGGATCCTGGCGACCGACGCCGACGCCACGCTTGGGCAGCAAATCGACACGATTGCCGGGACGCTGGAGAAGATGGGGCGGCGGAAGGATGAGGCGCTCGGTGTCACCGTCACCGGCCGGGTGGACGCGGCGGACGAGTGGTCGGCTGTGAATGCAGGCACGCTGACCCGCATCAACCGGGCGCCGCTCGGCGCCATGCTGACCGAAACGTTCGGGCGGGTTTCCTGCTCCAACGATGCCGCCGCTGCAGCGCTGGCGGAATACCATTTCGGCAGCGGCGCCGGCACCCGGACCCTCGTCTACATCACCGTATCAACCGGTGTCGGCGGCGGTTTGGTCATAGACGGCAAGCTTCTGCGGAGCGGCAGCGGCCTTGCCGGGCATCTGGGGTTCTCGACCTCGCGGCTGGCGACCGAACGCTGCGGCAGCGGGCGTCTTGGCACCGTCGAAAGCGTCGCCTCGGGCCAGGCGATCGCCCGCGTGGCGGCAGCGCGGGGCCACAAGGTGGCCGATGCCCGCGCCGTGTTCGCAGCCGCGCATGGCGGCGCGGATTGGGCCCGGGCGATCATCGACGATTCAGCGCGCGCCATTGCGGAGCTTTCCGCCAACGTCACCGCGATCCTGGACCCTGACCGCATCGCCATCGGCGGCAGCGTGGGTCTTGCCGAAGGCTATATCGCCAGGGTGTCCTCCTTCCTCTCGGACGAACCGGAATTGTTCCGCCGGCCTCTCGTCGCCACCGAACTCGGCGCGGATGGCCCACTTCTGGGTGCGCTCGCCTATAGCATGAGGCAAATGTCATGAAGGTCCTGATACTCGACACGACCGAATTGGCGATCGAACGCGCGGCGAGGATCATCGCCGAGCAGGTGGCGGCAAAACCGCGATCGGTCCTCGGGTTGGCGACCGGCGGCACCATGCTGCCGGTCTACGACAAGCTCCGGCAGATCCATTCGGCCGAAAATTTGTCCTTTTCCGGGATCACCACGTTCAACCTCGACGAATACGTCGGGCTCGCCCCCAGCCATCCGGCCTCGTATCACAGCTACATGCGCAATTGCCTGTTCGACCATATCGACATCGACCCGGCACGCACGTTTCTGCCTCGTGGCGACGCTGCGGATCCGAACCAAGAGGCCGAGAAATACGAAGCCCAGATCACCGCTGCCGGCGGGATTGACCTGCAACTGTTGGGCATCGGGCGCAACGGCCATATCGGCTTCAATGAGCCGACATCCAGCCTCAACTCGAAAACGCGGATCAAGACGCTGACCGCAAGCACGCGCGAGGCCAACCGGCCCTACTTCGCAGTTGACGAGGAAACCCCGAAATATGCCCTGACCATGGGCATCGGCACCATCCTTGCGGCGCGAAATTGCCTGCTTCTGGCAACGGGCGCGTCAAAGGCCGAGGCTGTTGCGCGCTGTGTCGAGGGCCCGATCAGCGCCGCCTGCCCGGCCTCGGCCCTGCAATTGCATCCCAAGGCTACGCTGGTTCTCGATCAGCAGGCCGCCAGCGCGCTGGAACTGAGGGAGTATTATTTCCACGTGCACCCCGAAGGCGCCAAGAATGCCTTCGAGTGACAGGGGCGCCCCGCGCCGGATCTTGGCGAGAACGCTTTATGACGGCACCGGCGCCGAACCGCGCAAAGATGTCCTGATCGAAATCAGCAAGGGCATCTTCACGCGCATCGCACCCTACCGGACGGGCGAAGCGCAGCAGGAGTTGGAGGAACAGTCAATCGTCGCGCCGGGCCTGATCGACATCCAGATCAACGGCGCCAACGACGTCCAGTTCAACGACACGCCGACGGTCGAAGGCTTGCGCAGGATCGCCCAGGGTGCCGAACGCGGCGGTACCGCCTGGATCCTGCCGACCTTCGTCACCGCCCATGGGCGGAGTTACCTGAAGGCCATGTCGGCGGCCCGCGCGGCAATCGAATCCGGCGTTCCGGGCATCTTGGGCCTGCACCTTGAAGGGCCGTTCCTCAACCCCGCGCGCCCCGGCATCCACGAGAAATCGGCCATCCGCCGGGCCGACGAGGCGGATATCGCCGCCCTGACGGCCCCGTTCCCCGGGCCTTTGCTGCTGACCGTCGCGCCCGAGCAAATGCCCGCCGGCACGATCCGGCGGTTGGCCGATGCCGGCGTCATCGTCTTCGCCGGCCATTCGGAGGCCACTGCCGCCGACATGCGCACCGCCACCGAAAACGGCCTGACCGGCGCCACCCACCTCTACAACGCCATGTCGCAAATGCAGGCCCGCGAACCCGGCGTGGTCGGCTCGGTGCTGGCGTTGGACCGGCTATTCGCGGGGATCATCGCCGACGGCCATCACGTGCACTGGGACACTATCCGGGTCGCCGCGGCGCTGATGCCGGACCGTCTCTGCCTGGTCACCGACGCGATGTGCACGCTCGCGGGCACACGCCGGGACTTCGTGTTCCATGATGAGGTGATCCGCCTCGAGGGCGGCCGCCTGACCAGCACTGACGGAACGCTCGCGGGGGCGCATATCGCCATGGATGCCTCGATCCGCAACATGATCGACCAGGGTATCGTCTCGCCAGCCCTCGCCATCAGGCTCGCAAGTCTGAACCCGGCCCGGGCGCTCGGGATGGAGGCGACGATCGGCTCTGTCGCCACCGGTCTGGCCGCGTGCCTGACCACGTTCGACCAGGAATGGCGTGCCACCGGGGTTATTCGCGGCAGTCAGGGTCATTCTGGTGTCGGGGCTCGTGTTTGATCTTTCCTTTTGAATCCAGTCAGCATTGGGACCGTCATTCGGGGTCTGCCTGAGTTTGCTTGGCTGAGTGGTAGCGTCCGAGCTCCGTGCAACTCGGGGCCAGCCTGACCGTCGACCGCTTGCTTGAGAGGTTTCAGGCGGTTCATCTGGCCTTCAGCCTGTCCGTTGATCCACGGCCGTTCAATTGCGTGGCGAACGGCATCGATGCCGCGGTGTGGCGTTCGGGCGAACCGGATGATGAGGACGAGGGTCGATTCAGTGGTGTCGTCAACCTATGTGTCAAGCAGGCCAGACTGGCCGCCGCAGGGCTGATTGCAGTGGGGGAATATGACGCGGACTGGGTCCAGGCTACGTTGAAGGACAAGGAGCAAGCCCCTGCACCCCCGGCCGGAAGGCGGCGAAATCCTGCAAGGATTTCGGGGCGCTTTCTTTTCAAGAAAGCGCGTATCGCACTATCGGGGCTGCGTGAGCCAGCGGACCGGGGCGCGGTTGCAGAAGATGAGGATCTGGCCGGCGTTTTCGGCAACCTGATAACCGCGCCGGTCGATCTCGGCCATGAACCGCGCCATACCCACGAAGCGTTCGATGTCGCGCGCCTTGCGGCGGATCACGGCGCCCTCCTGCACTGCCTTGGAGGCGAAGAGGTCCTTAAGCCAGACCTCGGGGGACAGAGGAGAATTCCGGTTCCGCATGGGCGGAGGATTGGCGCGGGATGGTTAAGGGCGGGTTAAGGTTGGCCGGTGGTGACACACAGTAGTCTGCAAATCCTGTTTGCGATTGGCACAGTGACGGGGCCATAGAAGCCCGTTAGCGTGGCGAAGTGGAGATGGCTGGACAGGGAAGAATCAACTTAAGTGATTGACCGCGAGGAAGTGGTTGCATGGATTGGTTAAAGAAGCATTTTGGCCCGAAAAAAACGCACTACGAGGACTTGGCAGAAAAACTCTATCAAGTCTTGGTTTTGGAGGGCGGCCCTTCAGGTAGCGCGGACAGTCACATCGACGC
>JBNKFC010000167.1:0-2039 GCA_050289105.1 Paracoccaceae bacterium
ATATGGGCGGTCATCGCCATCGGCAGATCGGACAGGGCCCTGAACGGCGCAAAGTCGGTCGCGTCGAGGTCGTCGATCGGCGCGGTCACGCGCGGCAGGTGCAGGTGGCTGTCAACCACTGCGCGTCCATGACCGGGCAGATGCTTCACGACCGGCAGGACACCACCCGCCAGAAGGCCGTCGGCTGTCGCCCGTGCCGCCAGGGTCACCGTTGCTGGGTCGGACCCGAAGCAGCGGTTGCGCAGAAAGGGATGGGTGTCGGCCCCGGCAATATCGGCGGTCGGGGCGCAGTTGGCGTCGATACCCACATCGCGAAGCTCTGCCGCGATCAGTCGATAGCGCAGCCAGACCGCGCGGGCACGATCGCCGGGCGCAGTGCGCACCATCTGGTCAAGCGGCGGCAGATATTCACGCCAGTGTGGCGCGCGCAGACGCTGTACCCTCCCGCCTTCCTGATCGACAAGCACCGGCGCGTCCCTGCCAACGGCAGCACGCAGATCACCGGTCAGCCGACGTAGCTGATCGGGCGTCTCGACATTGCGGGCGAACAGGATGAATCCCCAAGGATCAGCGTCACGATAGAACGCCGCCTCATCGGCATTCAGGACGGGACCGGACGGGCCAAGGATCGTGGCCGAAGCCCCTGAACTCATCAGCGCACCGCTGTGGGCACGCATTCGGCGTTCTCGGCCTTGAGGGCGGCGCAGAACCGGCGCGCATCCTCGACATCGACAAAGCCTTCGGCGCGCAGGCGGAAAAAGACCTCGCCGCCACTTTCGGCCTGCTCGATGACACGGCGCTTGCCGTCCATCAGGGCCCCGAACCGGGTCGCCGCTTTGTCCCATTCCAGCCGGGCGGTGGCCTCATCGGGATAGGAGCCGATATGGGCAAGCTGCGTTCCCTCGGCAAGCGCCGCGGCGGCGACATCCTCGGTCATCGGCTGGGCGAAGGCAGCTGCGACCGCCGCAGCGGCGGCCTCGGCCATCACGTCGCGTTCACCGCCGAACGAGGCCGGGCGCGGCAGGGGTCTCGGCGATGTAGATACACCCGGAATGCTGGCGGGAATGACATCCGGAGCAACGAAGGCAGTCTGCATCTCGTCAGTTCCGGGAAGGCCGGCAACCGGTTCGACCGGTCCGTCCGGCAGGGGCGCGATCAGTTGCTGCGCCGTGAAATCCGGGGCGGGAAGGACACTGCCGGGCGCTTGCGACGTCGCTGTGGCAATGCCCTCGGCGGACGCAAGCTCACCCATCGGCTGGTCGGCCGCATCCAACTCATCTGCACGCGGTGCAAGTGTCAGCCGGTCGGCTGCGTCGCCCGCCGTGCCGTCCGCGGCGATCTCGTTCACCGCCATGCCCTGATGAAGCGCCAGTTCGCCCCCGGGATTATCGGGTGCGATCCGCGCGGGCCCTTCAAGGGCCTGGATGACCGGAATACCGCGCACGTCGCGCACGGCGAGCTTATAGGCCCAGACGCCCAACCCGACAATCAGCGCGGCCGATGTGATCGCCCCAGCCGCATTGACAAGTTTCTGCGCCCGGACGCCACGTCCCGCACCCCTAACCGGCGGGTGCCGGTCATAGGCTTCGAATTCGTCGAAATCCCAATCCGCCATGCTCTGCCTCGCTCGTCCCGGACCTCTCGAGGTCCGGCTCTTGCCTGCTTTGTTCCGGCGGAGGCGCCTGTTCTCAGCGCATTTCTTCCGCGGGGGTTACGCCAAGGATACCAAGACCGGCGGAAATAACAACGCCTGCGGACCGTGCGAGGGCGATTTTGGCCTGAGAAACGCCTGCATCCTCCTGCACGAAGCGCAGTGAGGTATCCTCATTGCCCCGGTTCCAGAGCGCGTGGAGGTCGGAGGCCAGCTCATAGAGGTAGAAGGCCACGCGGTGCGGCTCATGCCCGCGCGCGGCGATCTCCACCAGACGCGGCCATTCGGCGATCTTCTTCGCAAGGCCGATTTCCGCCTCATGCGAGAGCTGAGAAAGGTCCGCAGCGCCAAGCGTCGCGTCATCGGCGGCAATCCCGGCCTCGCCTGC
>JBNKFC010000168.1:0-13685 GCA_050289105.1 Paracoccaceae bacterium
CCCCGATCGTCGGCGGCTACCTGGAGCTCAACGAACGCTTCCGGCTCATGCAGATCGATGTCGACGGCGCCGGGATCAAGACCAAGAACTTCGCGCGCTCGCTTCTCACGATGAAGGGGGCCGCCAAGCGCGAGCCTGAGCCGCAGGTCGGCGCGCCCGCGCTGCAGACGGGCGGCATCCTGTTGGTCGAACCCAAGCGCGCGCAAAGCCTGACCGATGCCATCGACCGCTCCGGCAAGCACTACGACGCCGAGACGGCGGGTGGCGATGTCGAACTGTTCCAGGAAGACCTGATCCGCGGCTACCACCCCGAAATCCACGACGACGTCCGGGGCGAGTGGCAGTCGGTCTGTCGCCGCGACGGGATCATCGACCTTGTCGACACGCTCGACGACGTGAAGGTGGACGACGAGGAGGGGACCGTCAGGCTTGGCGTGACACAGGCGGCGGATGGCGAGAACCCCGACGTGGTGAAGCTTTACGAGGGGCTCTTCGCCTGGACGGGATGGAGCCTCACGGCCCCGCCGCCCGGCCGCGGCGTGCCGACCGAGGACGAGGATATCAGGCCGCCGGAGCAGCTCTCGAACACGGCGCCACCGGGCATGCCTTTCCAGGCGAACTTCACGGCTCGCAAAGGCTCGCTCCCCAGCCTTCGCTACGGACGCACGTACCGGATGCGCGTGCGGGTCAGCGACCTCGCACTCAACGCCGTCGCTTGGTCGACCAAGGACGTGGCACCGAAGCAGGCCATCAGCCAGCCCCTGACCTTCCGGCGGTTCGAGCCGGTGGAACCGCCGGCCTTCGCCATCGGCCGCAGCGGCTCGCAGCCCGAAAAGCCGGGCGACGGCGAGTCGATGAACCGCATCGCCATCCGCACAATGAACGACGTGCCGACGAAGAACACCGTGGCGATCCTCGACACCCAGCGCCGGCATGTCGTGGCGAACCGCACCTCGGTCAAGCAGGCCGAGACGCACGGCATGCTCGATGACGCGTCGGGCCGGATCGACCCGGCGAGCTACGGGATGCTCGCGGGCCTGGATGCGCCGCTCGACACGGTGAAGCTCGATTTCGACGGGGTCGAGCACGAGTATTCCGTGGCCAGCGACGGCTTCTCTCTGCCCTACCTTCCCGATCCAATAGCCGAAAAGGTGGCCCTGCGTTTCATGGGCCCGGCGAGCGTCGGTGTCTCGTCGCTCCCGGACGTGCCCTATTACCCGGCTTCGGTCGCCGCCGACTGGCCCAAGGCTCTGCCCTTCCAGATCGAGATCGTCGAGGCACCCGGCACCCAGCCCTCGTTCGACAAGACGACGCGCGTCCTGACCGTGCCCTTGGCCAAGGCCGACATCGTGCGGCTCAGGCTCTCGCATGTCCTGCCCAAGGGCGCCCTCGACCAGATGGGGGTCTGGGACTGGTTCATGCGCCGCTTCGGCGGCAACCCGGCGCTCGTTCAGTCCGTGCGGCAGCGCGCGGAGGCGGGCGGGAACTGGACGCTGACCCCCTGGACCGAGATCGAGCTGATCCACGCCGTCCAGAAGCCGCTCGTGGAACCGAAGATCCTCAAGCACGGTGTATCGCGGCCCGATACGGCAACCTATGCGCGGCTGAACTTCTTCACGCCGGCCGACAGCCATTCGACCGACAAGCTCGACCTCTTCGGGCGGTGGGACGAGCCGAGCGAACCCCTGGACGAAGACGGTCCGCGCAACATCATCCGCCGCGCCCATGCCCACGAACGCAAGCTCGATTATGCCGAGGCACCAGGGATGGCGCCGCCGGGGCAGGTGACCTTCACCCGCATCAAGCACGAGTTCGGGGACACCAGATATCGCCGCATCCGCTACCGGCTGGAAGCGACGAGCCGCTTCCGCGAGTTCATGCCGCCGGCGGTCCGCGAGCCCCTGGTGACCGGAGAGACCAACCCGCAGATCAAGGTCGTCTCGGACGAGATCACCGAGTGGATTCCGAACAGCGCGCCGCCACCCGCGCCCGATATTCTCTACGTCATCCCCACCTTCGGCTGGACCCGCCGCAAGAACCAGACCGGGATGACAAGCTGGCGCGACGGCGGGGGGCTGCGCGTCTACATGAAACGGCCATGGTTGGTCTCGGGCCACAACGAGATGCTCGCGGTCGTCTTGCCGTCAGTGAACGCGACCCGCACGCAGATCGACAAGGACCTGAAGCCCTTCATCACCCAGTGGGGCACGGACCCGATCTGGGGTAGCACCAATATTTCGACCCCTGCGCCGGGCATCTCTGCCTTCCCGCTGGCGGTGAAACAGGGGCCACTGGACCCCTCGCGGCTGCCGCAATTTGTCCCCGAGAAGGAGGCCGACCTGCCGGCCGGACCCTTCCGGCTCGATAACATCATCAACCCGACGCTGCCCGCCGACTCGCCGCACCGGTTCGAGGTGGCGCCGCACATGGTGGGCTACGACACCGAGCGCAAGCTCTGGTACTGCGACATCGTGGTTGATCCGGGGCGGAGCTACTTCCCCTTCATCCGGCTCGCGCTGGCGCGGTATCACCCGATCTCGACGCCGCGCGCCTACATCTCGCCCGTGGTGACGACGGAGTTCCTGCAGCTCACCCCCGACCGCTTCGCGACCGTCACGCGGGGGACGGGCAGGACGTTGAACGTGGGCCTTTACGGGCACGCCTATGCCTCTGGTCCCGCAGCGGGCGGCCGCGCCCAGCAGCCGATCGTCGAGGTGGCGGTGGAGCGTCTGGACAAGGCGCTCGGCGAAGATTTCGGCTGGTCCGACCTGCCGGGAACGGTGGTCAAGAAATCTACGGGCAGGGTCCGCCCACCCGGCCGCACCGTTGGCACCGCCACCGGAACGATCCGCGGCACGGCGGTGACGCGGCGGGGGGCGACGGGGGCCGCGACGGCCGCGCTGGACGCCCGCGCAAGCGCGCTTCTCGCGGCGCGCGACTACACGGCGATTCTCGCCGATCCAAACCTCGTGGCGCTTCTCCGTCCGCCGGCAATCTGGGAGGGCACCGTCACCTTGCCGGATGGTGTCGCCTCGGGCGCACGGCTGCGGCTCGTCATCCGCGAATACGAACGCCACCGCGTGGACACCGACCACGTGTCGGTCCCCGAGGGGGCGCCCGATCCGCGGCTGCGGCTCGTCTATGCCGAGGTGCTGGCGATCTGACCTGGGGGCAGGGCGGGCAGGTGCCTGTGCCCTGGGCAGCGGTCTTGCGAACGCATCTTCGTTTGAGGCCTTCCGCGGCAATCGTGTGGTCTGCCGCAGCGCCGGTCTCTTGCACGGGCATTGTGCTTGCCCAGAGCGATGTGCCTGGACGTGAAACACGGGTTCCCGGACGGCATCTGCGAAGGTTGCGGGCCGGTGTCATCCGCGCCGTTCGGAATGGCCTGCGCGCTTCCCCGGTGGCTTCTTCATCGCGGCCTGTCCTGGTTTCAGGCGATGCGCCGCATCGTGCTGCCCCAGGCGATCCGCATCGCGAGGCCCGCCTCAATCCCGATCCCTCTCGCTCTGGGCCCGGTACGCTGCGACGCATGCCGTGCTTGGCGCGCGGTGGATGGAAACACTCCTGTTCGAATTGTGCAGCTTTTCGAATCGTGTCTCTTGCGCCAGATGAATCCAGTGTAACGTCATGAGTATATTAAGCTTTTATGGAAAATCATAATAAGGGCGAACATTTGTTGCCGCGTTTGGCACCAATCACCGGCCCCGATCATCGGCGGGTTTGCCGAACGACCGCTCAGGATCGCGTCTGCATGGCGGGACCGCAGCTTTGCTATGGTGTCGCCCTGCTCGGACGCGCCGCAATCGCCGTCGTCAGCCGGTTGCTGACGCTCTTTCCGGTTCTCGAAGTACTGGGGCTGGCCGGGCTGGTCTTCCTGCTCAGCCGCTAGGTCCCGCCAGCCCGATCACTCGGCCGGGTTCACCGACGCCTTGCGCAATCCGAACCAGCGCCGTTTCTGCCGGGGCTTGTCGCCACGCGACGTCAGCATCAGGAGCGACGGCGTCACAACGAGGGTCAGCACCGTCGCGAAGGCGAGGCCGAAGACGATCGCAGAGGAGAGCGAGATCCACCACTGGGTCGACGGCGCGCCGTAGGTCGTCTCGTGGCTCATGATCTCGAGGTTGAAGCCGAAGGCGATGGGCAGGACGCCGAGGATCGCGGTCACGGCGGTCAGCACCACGGGGCGGGCGCGTTCGTGGCAGGTCTCGAGGATCGCCTCGATCTTCGGCATGCCTTCGCGCCGCAGCGTATCGTAGGTATCGATGAGCACGATGTTGTTGTTCACGACGACGCCGGCGAGCGCGATGATCCCGATCCCGGTCATGACGATACCGAAGGGCTGGCCCATGATCATCAGGCCGAGGAAGACCCCGATCGTCGACATGATGACGGCGGTGAAGATCAGACCCACCGAGATGAAGCGGTTGAACTGCGCCAGAAGCACCACGAAGATCAGGAACATCGCGGCGGCGAAGGCCTTGGCGAGGAAGGCCCCGGCGGCGGCCTGTTCCTCGTCCTCGCCGGCGAGTTGCCAGCGGATGCCGTTGGCCTCCAGATCCGACGCGGCGAGCTGTTCGGCGACGGCCTTGCGGATCGGGTCGGCCTGCACGCCTTCGCGAATATTGGCCTGGACCGTCACTGTGCGTCGGCCATCGATGCGGGTCAGCGTGCCGGTCGTGGGGGCGGCCTCTCGGGTCACGAAGTTGGCGATCGGCACCGTCCCAACAGCGGTTTCGACGCGAAGCTGGTCGAGATCGGAGATCGTGCGCTGGCCGGGCGGCAGGCGGAGGACGATGTCCACCGCGTCGTCCGAACCGGCCGGGCGGAAGTCAGAGAGTTTCAGGCCATTGGTGACGAGCTGCACCACCGCGCCGACCGCGCCGGGCGAGACGCCGTAGCGCGCCGCCGCGCCGCGGTCGACCTTCAGTTCCCAGTCCACGCCGGGCGGCGGCAGACCGTTGTCGATGTCGATGATGTCGGGGTTCTTCGCAAGCTCGTCAGCGATCGCTTTGGCCGCGTCGTTGAGGCCGGCGGGATTGCTCGCCGACAGGCGGACCTGGATCGCCTTGCCGGTCGGAGGACCTGCCTGCGGCACCGAAACCTCGATGTCGACGCCGGGAATGCCCTGCATCGCCACGCGCAGATCGGCGAGGATCGCGTTGGCGTTCTTGCGTTCGCGCCAGTCGACGAATTCGTACTGGATCACGCCGACGACATCGGCGGCGACCTCGTTGCCGGCGCCGCCGGCCTTGCCGGAGCGGGTATAGACGGTCTTGATCCCCGGCCAGCCGAGAATGCGGCGTTCCGCCTCGCGGGTCAGCGCGTCCTTCTCCTCGATCGAGAGGTTGCCGCGCGCATGGACGTAGAGGAGGCCGTAGTCGGGCTCTACGTTGGGGAAGAACTCCACCCCCTTGCCATAGGTCCCGTAGGCGTAGGGCACCGCGACTAGCGTCGCGAGCGCGGTGAGCGTCACGAGGATCGGGTGCCGGATCGCGCGGGCCACGAAGCGCATGTAGAGGTTATCGCGGCCGCGATCCTCTTCCTTCACCGGCTTGGCGATGATCGCGCCGAGGGTAGGGGCGAAGTAGAGCGCGTAGACAAGCGAGGCCGAGAGCGTCGCGATCAGCGTGATCGGCATGTATTTCATGAACTCGCCGACGATGCCCGGCCAGAACAGGAGCGGCGAGAAGGCGGCGACGCGCGTCGCGGTCGCGGCAAGGACCGGGCCGGTCATCTTGTGCGAGGCCATGGCAAAGGCCTGACGCTTGTCCATCCCCTCAGCCATCCGCCGTTCGGCGTATTCCGTGACGATGATCGCGTCGTCGACGAGCATTCCGACGGCGAGGATCAGGCTGAAGAGGACGACGATATTGACCGTCAGACCCGCGAGCTGCAGCCCGAGGATGCCGATCAGGAACGAGGCCGGGATGGCGAGACCGATCAGCAACGAGGCGCGCCCGGAAAGCGCGTAGAGGATGACGATGAAGACGAGGATCACCGCCGTCAGGACCGAGTTCTGCAGGTCGGTCAGCAGCTGGCGGATGTCGGTGGACTTGTCCTGGCTGAACGAGACGACGGTGCCTTCGGGCAGGAGTTTCTGGAACTCCTCGGTCACTGCCTTCACCCTGTCCACGGTCTCGATCAGGTTTGCGCCGGTCCGTTTGGAGACTTCGATGGCGATGGCGGGATTGCCGTCGAGGCGGGTGATCGTCTCGGGGTCCTTGTAGGTCGAGCGGATCGCGGCGAGGTCGCGGGCGCGCACGATCGCGGTGCCGGTTGAGATCACCGGCAGGTTCGCTACATCGTCCACGGTTTCGATCAGCGAGGGCACCTTGATCGCATAACGCCCCTCGGCACCTTCCATGGCGCCTGCGGCGATGAGCTGGTTGTTGGCGGCGACCCCGGCGATCAGGGTGTCCGGCCGCAGCCCGTAGGACGAGAGTTTCGCGGGGTCGATGATGACCTCGACAAGGTCCTCGCGAACGCCCTGAAGCGCGGCGTCGAGCACACCCGGAATTTCCTCGATCCTGTCGCGCAGCTCGCGCCCGGCGCGCGTCAGGATGCGTTCGGGCACCTCGCCCGAGAGCGTGACGACGAGCACCGGGAATTCGGAGATGTTGACCTCGTTCACCGAGGGCTCGTCAGCCCCGGACGGCAGGTCGCGCTTGGCCTCGGAGACCTTGGAGCGCACATCGTCGAGCGCCTTCTTCAGATCGGCGCCGGCCTGGAATTCCAGAAGGACGTTGCCGCCGCCCTGATAGGCGGTCGAGGTCATTTCCTTGATCCCGGCGATGGTCTTCAGTGAGGTTTCCATCGGGCGAAGCAGAAGCCGCTCGCTGTCCTCGGGCGAGATGCCCTGGTAGCCGAGGCTGACATAGATGATGGGAATCTGGATGTCGGGCTCGGCTTCCTTCGGGATCGAGACATAGGCCTGCGCCCCCGCGAGCATCAGGAAGATGAGGACGGAGATCGTCAGCCGCGCGTTGCGGATGGCAATTTCGACAAGTCCCATCGCCTAGTTCCCGCTTGTCGACACGGTGGCCTCTTTGACCGCTACCGTCTCGCCGTCGCGGACGAGGTCCTGGCCGGAGACCACGATGCGGACGTCATCGGGCACACCTTTGACGACAAGACCCTCGGCGGTATCGTCGATGAGCTCGATCGCGGCAAAGCGTGCGACGTTGTCGGCGCCGACGACTCGCAGGCCGATTTCACCGTCTTCCGAGAGCGTTATGATCGAGCGGGGCACCGTCACGGCGCGCTCCGGCTTGGTGTAGAGGCTCACCTCGGCCGTCATGCCCGACGGCACGGTCCGGTCGGGGTTGGGCAGCGCCACCTCGATCGGAAACGTCCGCGTCTGCGAAGATGCCTCGCGCGCCACGTGGCGCACGGTGCCTTCCATGACTTCGCCGCTGACGAGCCGCACGCTGGCGCGGTCGCCGACGGCGACGAAGCCGACGTCAAGCTCGCTCACCTCGGCGCGCATGACGATCGGATCGAGCGCGAGGAGCGTCGCGATAGGGGTGCCGGTCTGCACCCACTCGCCAAGCTCGACATCGACGCTGTCGACGACACCGGCATAGGGCGCGCGCAGGTTCAGCCGGTCGGCGGCGGCCTCGGCCTGGCTCAGCGCCGCTTCGGCGGCGGCCTTGTCGGCGCGCACCTTGATCAGTTGCAGCTCGGCGGTGTTGCCGCTCTTGAACAGTTTCTCGGCGACTTCGAGTTCCTGTGCGCGCTGGGCGAGCGTGGCCTCGGCGGTGGTCACCGCGGCCGTGACATCGGCGCCCTCGATCGTCATGACGATCTGGTCAGCCTCCACCGCGTCGCCCTGTGCGATTGCCAGAGACGCGATGACACCGCTCGACCGGGCGGCGAGAACCGCGCGCTTGTCCGCGCCAGTTACGCCCGAGATTCGGATTTCCCGCGCATGGTCCTTGAAGACCGGCGTCACCACCGCCACAGTCCGAAGTGCCGTCGCGGCTTTGGGCGCGCCCGCTTTCGTCGTCGGCTCTGGCTGGGCGGCGTTTGCTTCTTCGCTGCCCACGGATGCAAATTCTCCGGTCCCGACCCATGCGGCCGCGGCCACCAGAACGATGAGCGCCGTAATCTTGTGGCCCTTGAAACGCCAAGCCATTGAACTGAAATCCTGATTTTTGGCACGTCCTGCTTTGCCCCGATCAAAGGGGCTGTCATCCGTGCTCCTGTTCATCCTTTGTATTATCTCGCAAGTGAACGGGAAAGTTCAATATGGCATCTGGAGTTTTCCGGGGACGGTGTCCGCGTTGCCCGTTGCGGGCGCCCGAACGGGCCCCTTGTTCCCGGCGTGCCGATGCGTTCAAGTGGCGGGATGCAGCAAGTGGAGCCTGCAACAGTGACATCCGCTCGATCCGTTCCTGACCATGGGCGCCGGTTTCCGGAGATTCTGCCGATGGGGCTCTCGGGTATCCTGGTGCGGTTTTCCGAACAGCTGGAGGATGCGGCCAACCGTGCCGCGCTGGCCTTCCGCGCCGAGATCGCGGCCGAGGAATGGGACGGCGTCGAAGAGACCGCGACCTCGCTCGGCTCGGTCTTTGTGCGCTTTGATCCTTTGCAGACGGATCACGGCGCGTTGAGTGCGCGACTGGAAGCGGTTCTGACGCGCGGGGACTGGTATGCGGCCGAACTTCCGATGGGCCGCCGTCTGTGGCGGATACCGGCGTTTTTCGGAGGACCGCAGGCGCCGCAACTCGACGAGGCCGCCGCCCTCGCCGGCCTTTCGCCGGAGGAGGCGGTGGCCGATCTGACGGCTCGGCCGGTAAGGGTGCTGACCATCGGGTTCGCGCCGGGACTGCCCTACATGGGGCCGCTGTCCGCGCATTGGGACATCCCCCGGCAAACCGCACTGACGCCCACAGTGCCGATGGGCGCGGTCGTCGTGGCGGTCCGTCAGGTCATCATCTTCCCGACGGCGACGCCGACCGGCTGGCGCCATGTCGGCCAGACCGCATTTCGCGGCTTCCGTCCCGAAGCGGAAACGCCGTTCGCCCTGAGCGCAGGAGACGAGGTCCTCTTCGAGGCCGTCACGGTCGCGGAACTCGACCGGATAAGGGCTGAGGATCCGGAGAATGGCGGTGCGCGGTGCGAGGCGATGCAATGAGGCGGGCCTTGAGAGTCCGCAGCGCCGGCCCCGGGGTGACCGTCCAGGACCGGGGGCGGCCGGGTTGGCTGTCGCGCGGCCTGTCGCGTGGGGGCGCTGCCGATCCGCTCGCTCTGGCAGAGGGGGCGGCCTTGCTCGATCAGTCGCATGACCTCGCGGCGGTCGAGATGGCCGGGATCGGCGGCACGTTCGATGCGGAAGGCGATCTGGTCATCGCGCTCACCGGAGCGCCGATGCGTGCGACGATCGACGGCGTCCCGCTTGTCTGGAACGCGAGCCATGTCCTGCTTTCAGGACAGCGGCTGGCCATTGGCGCGGCCGAGGCTGGCGTGTACGGATATCTGCATGTTGCCGGCGGGGTCGAGGCGCCGGTTCTCATGGGAAGCCGCTCGGCGCATCTTACGGCCGGCCTTGGCGCGCCGGTCGCGTCAGGCGACCTTCTCTTGGCCGGCGCGCCGTCAAAGAATGTGCGGCCGCGCCGGGTCATCGACGTCGCCGACCGGTTCCGGGGTGGGACGGTGCGGATCGTGCCATCCGCGCAGACCGGCCTCTTCTCTGACGACGACCGCGCAAGATTCGTGGCGACCGATTTCCGGCGCGATACGCGCGGCAATCGCCAGGGTGTCCGGCTCGTGCACGACGGCGCGCCCTTCGCGGCGGCCGGGCAACTCAACATCCTGTCGGAGATCATCGTGCCGGGCGATATCCAGATGACCGGCGACGGAACGCCCTACGTGCTCTTGCCGGAATGCCAGACGATGGGCGGCTATCCCCGCATCGGCACGGTGGTGCCGGACGATCTGCCGATCGTCGCGCAGGCGGCGCCTGGATCCCTGTTGCGCTTCCGCTTCGTCGCGCTGGACGAGGCGCTGGCCGATTACCGGCAGCGGCGGCAGAATGAATCGGCGCGGTTGGCGGCTTCGGTCCGTCCGCTGGTGCGTGATCCGGCCGAGATGGGTGATCTGCTGTCCTATCAACTTGTCGGTGGCGTGACGGCGGGCGACGATTTGGACGAGCGAAAGGAGTGACCATGGCGGTGGTGGACCTGAATTCCGACATGGGCGAGGGCTATGGGCCCTGGCCGATGGGTGACGATGCGGCGCTTCTTGATATCGTGACCTCGGCCAATGTCGCTTGCGGCTTTCACGCGGGCGACCCGGACGTGATGGCACGCACGATGCGGCTTGCCGTCGAGAAGGGCGTAGGCATCGGCGCGCATCCCGGCTTTCCAGATCTTCAGGGTTTCGGCCGGCGACGGATGGATCTGGCCCCCGCGACGCTTGCCAACATCGTGCGCTACCAGGTTGGCGCGGCGGCGGCCATTGCGGGATCGGTGGGCGGGCGGCTGAGACATCTGAAACTGCATGGGGCACTCGCGAACATGGCCGCCGAGGACGAGGCGATGGCGCGGGTCTGCTACGAGGCGGCGCTGGGCGTGCAGCCCGATCTCGTGGTGATGGTGCTGGCGGCGACGGAGCAGGAGCGCGCGGCGAAGGCGCTTGGCTGCGCTGTGGCGCACGAGATCTTCGCCGACCGTGCCTATGAAGACGATGCGACCCTTGTCGATCGCAGGAAGCCCGGCGCGGTGATCCACGACCCCGCCCGCGCGGCCGAACGGATGGTCGCGATGGTGATGGCGGGCGCGATCATCGCGGAAAGTGGCAAGCATATCCCGACGCGCATCGACACGATCTGCCTGCATGGGGACAGCGCCGAGGCGGTGGACATCGCGCGATCCGTTCGGGCGGCGCTGGAGGGGGCGGGGGTGACGCTAGCGCCGCTTTGATCGCGTAAGGTGGGTTAAAACCCGCCTTACCTCGTGCGGCGCGTCACCCCTTCCGGGCGAGGTCCGGGTCGGCGGCGATGCGAGCGAGGTATTTGCCGTATTGGGTCTTGAGGTAGGGCTGGGCGAGGGCGTTCAACTGCGTCTCGTCGATCCAGCCGTTGAGGAAGGCGATCTCCTCGGGGCAGCCCACTTTCAGGTTCTGCCGGTCCTCGATGGTGCGGATGAACTCGGCGGCCTCCAGAAGGCTCTCATGCGTGCCGGTGTCGAGCCAGGCGAAGCCGCGGCCGAGGGTTTCGACGTTCAGCTTGCCTTCGCCGTGATAGAGGTTGAGGAGGTCGGTGATCTCCAGCTCTCCGCGCGGGGAGGGCTTGATGGTCTTGGCCCGGGCAGGGGCCTCTGCGTCGAGGAAGTAGATGCCGGTCACCGCGTAGGAACTCTTGGGCTTTTCCGGTTTCTCGACGATGGAGAGGACGCGCCCCTCGCGGTCGAATTCCACCACGCCGTAGCGCTCCGGGTCCGACACCCGGTAGCCGAAGACCGTGCCGCCGGTGGTGCGGGCATCGGCGGCGCGGAGCTTGGCCGAGAGCCCCTCGCCGAAAAAGACGTTGTCGCCGAGGACCATCGCGGAGGGACTGCCTGCGAGGAAATCCTCGGCCAGAAGGTACGCTTGCGCCAGCCCGTCGGGCGAGGGTTGCACGATGTAGTCGAACCGCATTCCCCAGGCCGAGCCGTCGCCCAGAAGCGCCTGGAACTGCGGCAGGTCGCGGGGGGTCGATATGATCGCCACCTCGCGGATACGGGCGAGCATCAGGGCCGATAGCGGATAGTAGATCATCGGCTTGTCGTAGAGTGGCAGCATCTGCTTCGACACGGAATGCGTGATCGGATAGAGCCGCGTGCCCGATCCGCCCGCGAGAATTATGCCCTTGCGGCCCGTTTCGCTCATCCTGCCGTCTCCAGTTCGCGGATGACCTCTGCAAGGCTTCTCCGCCAGTCGGGTTGTTCTATGCCATAGGCCGCGCGGATGCGCGAGCAATCGAGCGCGGAATTCGCCGGACGCTTCGCCGGAGTGGGGTATTCGGCGGTGGTGATGCGGTTCACGACCGGTTTGGCGGGCAGCGAGGCGGTGGCGAAGACCGCTTCGGCGAAATCGGCCCAGCTGACCGTCGGCGCGCCGGAATAGTGGAAGATGCCGGGTTCACCCTTGCCCGACCGGTAGGCGCCGGCGATGGTCCAGAGCGCATCGGCAATGTCTGCCGCCGCGGTCGGGCCGCCGCGCTGGTCGTCCACGACCGAAAGGATGTCGCGCTCGGCCCCGAGCCGCAGCATCGTCTTCACGAAGTTCTTGCCATGGGCGGAAAAGACCCACGAGGTGCGCAGGATCACATGCGCGCCGCCGGCCGCCGCGATCGCACGTTCGCCGTCGAGCTTGGTCTGGCCGTAGGCGCCGAGGGGGGCGACGGGGTCATCCTCGCGCCATGCCCGCGTCCCGGAGCCGTCGAAGACGTAATCGGTTGAGACATGAAGGAAGGGGGCGCCGCGCTGGGCGACCGCGCGGGCCATCGCGCCGGGAGCCGCAGCGTTGACGAGATGCGCCGTCTCTCGGTCTTTTTCGGCCGCATCCACGGCGGTGTAGGCGGCGGCGTTGATCACGATATCGGGGTTGGTCGAGGCGATGAGGCCGGCGCAGGCCAAAGGGTCGGTCAGGTCGGCCACCTCGCGCCCGAGCGCGATGAGAGCGACTCCGCGGGGGGCGCGGCGGGCGAGCTCGATCCCGAGCTGGCCGGTCGTGCCGAAGACGAGCGCCTTCATCCGGTTCCAAGCCTCTTGCCGACGCCGTCCCGGTCCTGCAGCGCGCGCCACCAGTTCTCATGGTCAAGGAACCATTGCACGGTCTTTTCCAAGCCCTCGTCGAGCGTGACCGAGGGCCGCCAGCCCAGTTCCTTGCGGATGCGGCTTGGGTCGATCGCGTAGCGCTGATCGTGGCCGGGGCGGTCGGCGACGAAGGTGATCTGCTCGGCGTAGGGCCGGTTTCCGGGGCGCTTTTCGTCGAGAATGGCGCAGATCTTCTCGACCAGTTCGAGGTTTGTCGCCTCGTTCTCGCCGCCGATGTTGTAGCTGCGGCCGAGCGCGCCCTTCTGGACGACAAGCAAAAGCGCCTCGGCATGGTCCTCGACGTAGAGCCAGTCGCGGATGTTGTCGCCCTTGCCGTAGATCGGGATCGGCGCGCCCGAGAGCGCCTTGAGGATCACGACCGGGATCAGCTTTTCGGGGAAGTGGTAGGGCCCGTAATTGTTCGAGCAGTTCGTCAGAACGACCGGCAGCCCGTAGGTTTCATGCCAGGCACGGACGAGATGGTCGGAGGACGCCTTCGAGGCCGAATAGGGCGAGCGCGGGTCATAGGGCGTGTCTTCGGTGAACTTGCCTGTGGGGCCGAGCGAGCCGAAGACCTCGTCGGTCGAGATATGGTGAAAACGGAAGGTCTCGGGCTTGCCGGCGGCGGTCCAATAGGCGCGGGCGGCTTCCAGCATCGTGTAGGTGCCGGTGATATTGGTCTCGATGAACGCGGCGGGGCCGTCGATCGAACGGTCGACATGGCTTTCAGCGGCGAGGTGCATGATCGCGTCGGGCTTGTGGCGGGCGAGGATCGCGTCCACCGCCTTGCGGTCGCAAATATCAGCGCGTTCGAACGCATAGAGGGGGCTTTCGGCCACCTCGGCCACGTTGGAAAGGCTTCCCGCATAGGTCAGCTTGTCGAGGTTC
>JBNKFC010000169.1:0-2098 GCA_050289105.1 Paracoccaceae bacterium
CCGCCGGTCGGTCGGATCGAGGCCGATCTCGCGCAACCGTTCGACCGAGACCTCGCCGCCGCCCCAGCCCCAGATCTGGCTCGACATGGCCGAAAGCGTATCGTCGGAAAGCCCCATGGCGCGGCCCACCTCACGCGCGGCGCGCTTGCCGCGATAATGGATCACCGTGGCGCACAGCCCGGCGCGGTGGCGGCCGTATTTTTCGTAGATATGCTGGATCACCTCCTCGCGCCGTTCATGTTCGAAATCGACGTCGATGTCGGGGGGCTCGTCGCGCGCCTCGGAAACGAAGCGCTCGAAAACCATGGTGCCGACCTCGGGGCTGACCGAGGTGACGCCGAGCGCGTAGCAGACGACGGAATTGGCGGCAGATCCCCGCCCCTGGCAAAGGATGCCCTTGTCGCGGGCAAAGGCTACGACATCGCGGACGGTCAGGAAATAGGGCTCGTATTTCAGCCGCGCGATCAGGTCGAGCTCGTGATCGGCCATCTTGCGGACCTTCCCGGGTACGCCCTGCGGGTAGCGCCACCTGAGGCCATCGCGGGTCAGGCGGGAAAGGCGGGCCGAAGGCTCCTCGCCCGCAGCGATTTCCGAAGGGTATTCGTAGCGCAACTCGTCGAGCGAAAAGGTCAGGCGGCGGACGATTTCTCCGCTCCGGTGGACGGCTGTCTCATGGCCCCTGAAGATCTTCAGCATATCGGTTTCCGACCGCAGCCGTTGTTCGGCATGGACGAGTGCGGTGCGGCCAAGGTCATCGACCCGGACCCCGTTGCGGATCGCCGTCAATACATCGGCCAGCGGGCGGCGCGCGGCCCTGTGCATGATCGGCCGGGCCGAGGCGACAGTCGGTAGGCCGAGCTGGTCGGCCAGCGCCGCCAGACGGTCGAAACGGGCAGGGTCGCCGCCGTCGTAACAGGGCGCCATGTGAAGTGCGAGGTGATCCCGGCCAAGGCGGCGCGCCAGCCGTTCCGCCTGCCTCACCCACCCAGCCGCGCCGCCCCCCGGCGTGGTCGCTTGTGTCACCGCTTCAGATGGCGGATGGAGGAGCAGGTCCATCCCCGTGCCCCAGTTCGCGAGATCATCGAACTCCAGATGGCATTCGCCTTTCGGCGCCCGAAGACGCCCTGCCGAAATCAGCCGGCAGAGCCGCCCCCATCCGGCGCGGTCCTGCGGCAGCGCGGTGACCGTGAAACCGTCCATGAGCCGGATCAGCGCTGCGGGGACAAGGCGCGGGGCCGCGCCAGTCTTCCGCCTGATCTCGCGCGCTTGGACATGCGCCCGGACGATCCCCGCCACCGAATTCATATCGGCAATGGCGAGCGCCGTCTGACCAAGCTCCGCCACCCCTTCCATCAACTCCTCGGGATGCGAAGCCCCGGTGAGGAAGGTGAAATTCGATGTGGCGGAAAGCTCTATGAACATGTGGCAACCCAGACAGCCGAGCCAGTATATTCATGTTTTGTTCTCGTGGCGAGTCAGGGAAGAAGACCTGCTTCCGGAGGAGTATTTTCAGACAGAAAGTGCCGCCATCCATTCACTTTCTGTCCGGAAATACTCTCAGGGGGGGAGCCCCGGACATATCCGGGGCGAGGGGGCGGAACGCCCCCTGACCGCGCGAAGCGCATATCGCGTGACGCCGCAGGCGTCTCCGTAGGATCATAGCAGGGGATCAGAATGCAAAACGGCCGCGCGGGGCGGCCGTTTCACGAACCGTCAGCAGACGGGATTACCGGGCGGCGCGGATCGCGTCTTCGAGCTTGCCAAGCGCTTCGGTGAAGACCTCATCCTGAATCGTGATCGGCGACAGGAAGCGGATCACGTTGCCATGGACGCCGCAAGTCAGAAGGATCAGCCCGCGCTTCAGTGCCTCGGCGCGCACCTTGTTGGCGAAATCGGCCGAGGGCTTGCCGGTCTTGGGGTCGTTGAACTCCACTGCGTTCATGAAGCCGGGACCGCGGATATCGACGATTTCCGGCACGTCGGGCCGAAGCGATTCGAGGTGCTGTTTCAACCGCGAGCCGAGCTGGTTGGCGCGATCGCAAAGCCCCTCTTCCTCGATCACGTCAAGCACCGCATTGGCGGCAGCGATTCCCATGGG
>JBNKFC010000170.1:0-2356 GCA_050289105.1 Paracoccaceae bacterium
ACGCCTGAGCGACCGCGCCGGGTAGCGTTCCGCCGGGATCTCGAAATCCCACCACTCGTCCTGCGGGTGCGCGGCAAAAAGCGAAAGCCCGACAGTTGACGCAAAGGCCGCGCCGGTGGCGGCCTGCGGCAGGCCCTGAACGCGCAAGGGGCGACCGAGTCGGACGTTCTGTCCAAGGATTCGCGCTGCCAGCATGTCGAGGCCGGGGATCTGGCTCGCGCCGCCCGTCAGGACGATCTGCTGGCTGGGCAGTTGGTCGAAGCCCGCCGCATCCAGAATGGCGCGGACCTCCTCCAGGATCTCCTCGACCCGGGGCCGCATGATGCCGATCAGTTCGGTGCGGCTGACCTTGCGGCGGTCCTTCTCCCAATCGCCGCAATCGGCGCCGATCTCGATCATCTCGCGGTCGTCCATGCCGGTCGCATGGACGCCGCCGTGGATGGTCTTGATCCGCTCGGCCGTGGCCAGGGGCACCTGAAGACCTTTTGAAATGTCCGATGTGACGTGGTCGCCGCCAAGCCGGACGCTTTCGGCGAAGATCATGTGTTTCTTGATGAAGATCGACAGGCCCGTCGCGCCGCCGCCCATGTCGATGCAGGCGGCGCCCAGTTCCTGCTCGTCCTCGACCAGCGAAGCAAGGCCCGAGACATAGGCGGACGAGGCGATGCCGGCGATCTCCAGGTCGCAACGGCGGATGCAGTAGAGCAGGTTCTGCACGGCGCCAGTGTCGATCGTCAGAAGGTGCATGTCCGCGGCCAGCTTGTTGCCGACATGACCGCGCGGATCGCCGAAGCCCGACCGGTGATCGATGGCGAAGTTGACCGGATGGGCATGCAGCGCCTCTCGGTCGGCGCCGAAATCCGGCACGTCGCAGGCGGCAAGGACGCGGGCCACGTCCTGCTCGCTGACCTGTCCGTCGGCAAGCTGGATCTCGCCCGCAAGGCCGTAGCTTCTGGGCCGCGCACCGGAGAAACAGGCGATGACGTGATCGACGCGCGTCTGCGCCATCTTCTGCGCGGCCTGAACGGCGGTGCGGATCGCGCGCTCCGTCTCCTGCATCGCGTCGACCTCGCCGAAGCGCACCCCGCGCGACCGGGTGGTGGCCGCGCCGATCACCCGGAACTGCGACTGCCCGGCGAGCGAGCCGAGCCCGTCCTCCCGCATCTCGTCGGTGTTCTCGAAGCGCAGGACGAGACAGGCGATCTTTGACGTCCCGACATCCAGAACGGCGACCACGCCCCGTTGCAGGGCCGCGCGCCGCATGTTCCGCATCGCCCGTTGAGACTGATAGAGATCGGTCATTGCCCTGCCACCTTAGTTTCGAGTTCATTGTTGCCGCCCGGCACGGCAAGCCGGACCGTCGGTCGGTTGGGATTGCGCAGGTCCACGACCGTCAGGTCGCGCCCCAGCATGTCTTCGGCCTGATCGAGCGCGATCACCCGCCGCACCGCCTCCACCGGCCCGTCCTCGGGCAGCAGGATGCGCTGCTCCCGGTCGAGGACGAGGTCCCAGCGCCGTTCGCCCATGCGGACGAGGCCGCGGAGGCGGTGATGGATCGGCTCCGCGGACGCGAGGATGTCGAGGGCTTCGGCGACGTGCGCGTCGGCCCCCTCGCCCGCGATCACCGGAAGATCGGGCCGCGCAGTCCGGTCGAGAAGCGTCGCGACCCGGTGCCCGGTCGCATCGAGCATCTCGAGGCCAGAACCCGTGCGCCACAGCACCGCAGGCTGCCGTGCGGTCACCGTGACCTGCAGGATGCCGCCCTTGCGGATATGCAGCTCTGCCGAGGCGACCGCGTCGATCTGGGCGATGGTCGCGCGGAGCGCCTCGAGGTCGAGACGGAAGGACGAGGCCGGCAGCGCGACCGGCAGCATCGAACGGATCGCGTTCGCCACCGGATCGGACGCGCCGTCGATCGCCATCAGGCTCACGGTGAATTCGGGACGGTTCTCGACGCTTTCCCTGAGGCCGACGAGCGTCGCCTGCAACGCCCCGCGCCGGTCCGCGTCGGCGAGATAGCCGACCACGGTCGCGACGATCAGGAAGCTCGGCAGGCCGAACCGCACCGCCTTGCGGAAAGCCGGCGTCAGCCAGAGCCGGTCCACCCGGTAGGCAAGCCGCGACGGCGCCGGATCGCGGCGCAGCGGCGGCTCGGCATAGCGACGTTCGGGCGCTCTCAGCGGTCGCACGAGGCATCCTCCACGATCCAGGAACAAAGATCGGCGAACGACATCCCTTCGGCCCGCGCCTGTTCGGGGCTGAGCGAGGTCGGCGTCATGCCGGGTTGGGTGTTGGTTTCAAGGATGAAGAGCCCGGCGAGGCCGCGCGTGTCGTCCCAGCGGAAATCGCTGCGGCT
>JBNKFC010000171.1:0-7303 GCA_050289105.1 Paracoccaceae bacterium
GGAAAACCCGACGCTGACGATCGTGGCGCTGGCGATCCGCCAGGCCGACCAGATCGCCAGCGAAATGGCTGCGGGTACGATCTGAACCACATTGAACGACAAGACCGTCCGGACCTTTGGTCCGGACGGACCAATTTAGACGGAGACCACAACCCAAGGGAGGATAAGATGAACCGACTGCTCTCGACGATTGCGGCAACGGCGCTTTTCGCCGGTGCCGGCCTCGCGCAGACCGCGAACGTGCCCGAGAACCTGGAGAAACTCTCGAATTTCCAGACCACCGGCGTGACGGAATTCACGTTCATCGATCAGACCGGCCCCTATGCCGACGGGATCAAGAAGAACCTTGAACGGATCAAGCTGCCCGACGGGTTCAAGATCGCGCTCTACGCCGTCGTTCCGGATGCGCGCCACATGGCCGTCGGCCCGCAGGGGATCGTCACCTTCGTTGGAACCCGCAAGGACAAGGTCTGGTCGGTTACCGACCGCAACAAGGACCGGGTCGCGGACGAGGTCAAGGACTTCGCCCCCTCGCTCACCTTCTCGATCCCGAACGGGCCATGCTTCTCGAAGGATGGATTCCTCTACATCGCGGAGCAGAACCGCGTGCTCCTCTTCCCGGCGGCAGAATTCTTCTACGAAAGCCCAGATGTCGCCGCCTTCAACCTTGTCAAGAAGGGCGACCTGATCCCCGCGGATCAGGAAAGCTTCAACCACACCGCGCGGGTGTGCAAGATCGGGCCGGACGGCAAGATCTACATCTCGCTCGGCCAGCCCTTCAACGTCGCGCCACCCGAGAACCTGCCGATCAACACCAAGTGGGGGATCGGCGGCATCATCCGCATGAACCTCGACGGCACGGGACGCGAGGTTTACACCTACGGCATCCGCAACTCGGTCGGGCATGACTTCGACCCGAAGACCGGCGATCTGTGGTTCACCGACAACCAGGTCGACGGCATGGGCGATGATATCCCGCCGGGTGAGCTGAACCACCAGACGGCGATGGGCCAGCATTTCGGCCATCCCTGGTATGGCGGCGGATCGGTCCGCACGAACGAGTACAAGGACGAGGAAGTCCCGGTCGAGGTGGCGATGCCGGCGGTCGAGATGGCGGCCCATGCAGCCGATCTCGGGATGATGTTCTACACGGGCAAGATGTTCCCGGATAAGTACCAGAACGCCATCTTTTCCGCCCAGCACGGGTCGTGGAACCGGACAACACCGGTCGGCGCCCGGGTCATGGTGACCTATGTGGCCGAAGATGGCACCGCCACGTCCGAACCCTTCGCCGAAGGCTGGATCGACGAGAACGGCGAGTATCTCGGCCGTCCGGTCGACGTGGCCCAGCTCCGCGATGGCTCGATCCTCGTCTCGGACGATCTCGCCGGGGCGGTTTACCGGATCAGCTACGGCGAATGAGACGGATCTGCTCCTTGGCCCTCGGCGCGTTTCTTTGCGCCGGGGGTGCCGTCGCAAACGGCGATACGCCGGGCGATCCCGCGGCTGGCAAGATACTGGCCGGCCAGTGCCGCACCTGTCACGGGATCGACGGCTACGCGAAAATCCCCGTGGCGCCGCATATCGGCGGCGAGCGGGCAAGCTACATCGCCCGCCAGCTCACGGCCTTTCGCGAGGGTGCGCGCGTGAACGAGATGATGTCGGTTGTCGCTGCCACCTTGAGTGACCAACAGATCGCCGACGTGGCTGCCTGGTTCGCGTCACAGCATGCGACGGCGGTGCTAACCGCCGACGCCGCTGGCGCGCCCCAGCTCTGCGCCGGCTGCCACGGTGCCGATGGCATCGGTCTGACAGAAGACGTGCCAAACCTTGCCGGGGAGAGCAACATCTACATCGACACCCAGCTCAAGGCGTTCCGCTCGGGCAAACGGGTGCATGAGGTGATGTCGGCGATCGCTGCGGATCTCACGGACGAAGAGATCCGCGCCGCCGCGGACTGGTATGCATCCGTGAAGCTCACGATAACCCCGCCCTGACCGTCCCGCGCGCCTTTCTGGTTGACGAAAGTTGCCCCGTGCCGCAAAACGCGGCCATCCTGATGGAGGCGACGATGGACCTGCACCTTTCCTGATCCCGCACGACCGAAGCGCGACTTCAGAAAGGATGCTCCATGCCTCGCCTTCCCGACGCCTCCGCGCGTCACCCCTTGATTTTTCCCGATGGCACCGAACACCAGCAGATGGTCAATCTGGCCGTCGCCATCGACCATCCGAACTGGCAGGTCGGGCGCAACGCCTATGCCAACGACTTCGACCCGCCCGGTGACTGGGCGGCGCGACTTGCCCCCTATCTCTATCCTGGCGCGCCGGAACGGCTGGTGATCGGCGCGTTCTGCCAGATCGCGCATGGCGCGCGCTTCATCACCGCATCGGCCAATCACCCAATGGGCGGCCTGTCGACCTACCCGTTTCCCGCTTTCGACCCCGGCGTGATCGAGATCTACCGCGACAGCTTCGCCGGTCTGCCCGATACCGCGATCGGCCCCGATTGCTGGATCGGTCACGGCGCGTTGATCCTGCCGGGCGCGCGGCTTGGCGCTGGCGTGATCGTCGGCGCGGGCGCGGTGGTTTCGGGCGATGTGCCCGCCTATTCCATCGTGGCGGGCAATCCGGCGCGACCGCTCCGCAGACGATTTCCAGAGGCCACCATCGAACGGCTTCTTGACCTGGCTTGGTGGGACTGGCCCGACGAACGTCTTGCTGCGGCGCTTCCCCATCTGGCCTCAGGCGACATCTCCGCGCTTTCCTGCGAAAAGCCCGCTTGATTTCGCCCGCGCGCCATCGTAGGACACAGCCCGGCCTTAGGGGTATAGCTCAGTTGGTAGAGCATCGGTCTCCAAAACCGAGGGTCGTGGGTTCGAGTCCCCCTGCCCCTGCCAGGCCTTTTCTTCACCATCAGGCGGAGCGGCGCCGTTGTGTGCCGGCAAAGTTTGGCGCGAGGTCCGCGGGCCTCATTCTTTTTGCTGACAGGACTGCACCGGCGCTGTAACTGGATCTACGGTCGCGTGACTTAGGGGTGCTGCCGCGTTGTCTTCCGCTCTTCTCAGCCTTGGTTCCGCATGCGTCTACCGTTCGCTCGTTTCTCGACCGTAATGGCTCTGGCGGCCGTGCTTTTCTCTGGCGCGGCGGAAGCGAATGCGGCGTCCTTTCGCGTGGAGTTCGCGGGCCGCACGCTCGGCATGGTGACCTATTCGGATGGCGACATGGGCAGCGATGGCGGCCAATCCTTGCGTACGAACCTGAACAACACTCCGTTCGGACTGTTCGACGGCACATTTCAAGCCGACTCGCAGCCCGATGGGGCATCTCGTGGGGCAACGGGCATACGGTATGTCAGCAAAAGCCGATCGACGCGCAAGGCGCGTGACATTTCCTTTTTGATTGATGCGGGGCGCGCGATTGAGACCGTCGTGTCACCTGACAGCGAGGAGACATCCCTTTCCGCGCCCGAAGCGGTACCGGCCGGTGTGATCGACCCGGTCGCTGCCTTTGGCCGTTTCGTCCGCGCCGGGAGCTGCCCCGAACGCTTCAAGATTTATGACGGTCGCCGCGTCGACGAAGTTGCGCCATCCGGATTTGAGATTTCAGACGGGATGACGCGATGCGCGATCAAATACACTGTCATCGCCGGGCCGGGCCATCTGTCGCCATTCCACTTTACCGAGTTCAGCATGATGGCCGTCTACGATGCCGGAAAAGCGCTCAGGGAAATCGACATGCGCACGGGAATGCTCGGGATCAGGCTGATCGCGGTCAACTAGCATTTGCGGGCAGCGCTTGCCCGGCTCGACATGCCTGCGTTCTGTACGTCCATCGGACGCCCACGCCATCAGGCTTGAATTTGCTGCGATGGGGGCGTATCTCCCTCCCGTTGCAACAAAGCCCGAAGCGAGACGTTCATGGCCACCAATCCCCTGCAATTCCTTCAGCAGGTCCGCTCCGAGACCGCCAAGGTCCACTGGCCGACCCGCAAGGAAGTGGTCACGACCACGATCATGGTCTTCATCATGGCGGCGCTGACGTCGCTCTTCTTCTTTCTCGTCGACCGGATCATCCAGCTGGGGCTGAGCGCGGTTCTCGGGATCTGAGGCGCGGGCGTCAGCGGGACCATTCGGCCTTGAAATCCGGGGCGAAGGCTTGTAGGTGAGGCCCACTTTCCCGGCACCGGCGCGCAACGATTCGGTATGCGCGCTGTTTTTTGTTCGGGTGAGACCGGGGCAACCCATTGGAATTACGGAATAGTCCGGCGGTCGGTCGTCGGTCGAGCGAGGTCTGAGGCAAATGGCGAAGCGTTGGTATTCGGTGAGCGTTCTCTCGAACTTCGAGAAGAAGATCGCCGAACAGATCAGGCAGGCCGTGGCCGAGAAGGGCCTCGAGGACGAGATCGACGAGGTTCTGGTGCCGACCGAAGAGGTGCTGGAGATCCGCCGCGGCAAGAAGGTGACCTCCGAGCGCCGCTTCATGCCGGGCTACGTGCTTGTGCACATGGACATGACCGACCGTGGATATCACCTGATCACCTCGATCAACCGCGTGACCGGGTTCCTTGGCCCGCAGGGCCGGCCGATGCCGATGCGCGACGGCGAGGTGAACCAGATCCTCAACCGCGTGGAAGAGGGCGAGGCCGCGCCGCGCAACCTGATCCGCTTCGAGATCGGCGAGCAGGTGAAGGTGACCGACGGGCCGTTCGACGGCTTCTCGGGCATGGTCGAGGAAGTCGACGAACACTCGAGCCGTCTGAAGGTGACGGTCTCGATCTTCGGTCGGCCGACGCCGGTCGAACTGGAATTCACTCAGGTGCAGAAAGTCGCCTGACGTGTGAGCCGTGGGAGGCGAGCGCTGCGGCGCGAACCGAACCACTAAACTTCATCCTTCGGGATGACAGTGAAAAAGGAGAGGCCAGATGGCCAAGAAAGTAATCGGCAGCCTCAAGCTGCAAATCAAGGCGGGGCAGGCCAATCCTTCGCCTCCCGTCGGTCCGGCGCTGGGTCAGCGCGGCATCAACATCATGGAATTCTGCAAGGCCTTCAACGCGAAGACCCAGGAGATGGAGCCCGGTTCCCCGGTTCCGGTCATCATCACCTACTACGCCGACAAGTCCTTCAGCTTCGAGACCAAGACGGCCCCGGCGTCGTACTACCTGAAGAAGGCCGCTGGCCTGAAGCCGGTGGGCAAGCGCAACCGTCCGAAGGGATCGGAAAAGCCGGGCCGCGATACGGCCGGCTACGTGACCGTGGCCCAGGTGCGAGAGATCGCCGAAGCCAAGATGAAGGATCTTTCGGCAAATGACGTCGAGGCTGCGATGCAGATTATCCTCGGCTCCGCCCGTTCGATCGGCATCGAGGTGAAGGGGTAAGTCATGGCCAAGCTCGGAAAACGTACCACGGCGGCGCGCGCCGCCTTCGAAGGCAAGTCGAACCTTTCGGTCGAGGACGCCGTGAAGCTGATCAAGGGCGCCGCGTCGGCGAAGTTCGACGAAACGCTCGAGATCGCGATGAACCTCGGCGTCGATCCGCGTCACGCCGACCAGATGGTCCGCGGTGTTGTGTCGCTGCCGAATGGCACCGGCAAGACGGTCCGTGTGGCCGTGTTCGCCCGTGGCCCGAAGGCCGATGAGGCGACGGCTGCCGGGGCCGACATCGTCGGCGCCGAAGACCTGATGGAGACGATCCAGTCCGGCAAGATCGAGTTCGATCGCTGCATCGCGACGCCGGACATGATGCCGATCGTCGGGCGCCTCGGAAAGATCTTGGGCCCGCGCAACCTGATGCCGAACCCGAAGGTCGGCACCGTGACGATGGACGTGAAAGCGGCTGTCGAGGCGGCGAAGGGCGGCGAAGTCCAGTTCAAGGTCGAGAAGGCCGGCGTCATCCATGCCGGGATCGGCAAGGTGTCGTTCGACGAAGGCAAGCTGGCCGAGAACGTCCGCGCCTTCGTGGATGCGGTCACGCGGGCGCGTCCGACCGGTGCGAAGGGCGCATACCTCAAGAAGGTGTCGCTTTCCTCGACCATGGGGCCTGGCGTCAGCGTCGATCTGGTATCGGCCTCGGGCAACTGAGCCCGCACAAGAATTCTCCGGGCAACATGCCCGGTGAATGGCGGGGCGGAAACGCCCCGTCCTGTCCGAGACGGAGGGTGGGGCCCACCTCAATGAGGCGTCCCATAATTCCTTCCTGAGATGGGGAACGAGACGAGATTTACCGGGGCTTAAACCTCGGGCGATCCTGGCCTCGGGACCATCACGGACCCGAACGGCCCCGAAACGATCCGGGGCCAGATGAGAGCCGGGGGGAGACCCCCATACTTGGAGTGAAACCGTGGATAGAGCCCAGAAAGAGAAAATGGTCGAGGAACTCGGCCAGATCTTCGAAAGCTCTGGCGTCGTGGTGGTTGCCCACTACGAAGGCATGACGGTTGCTCAGATGCAGGATCTTCGGGCGGAAATGCGTTCCGCCGGTGGGTCCGTCCGCGTCGCCAAGAACAAGCTCGCCAAGATCGCCCTTGAAGGTAAGCCCTGCGCAAGCATCGGCGGACTTCTCACGGGCATGACCGTGCTCGCCTTTTCCGAAGACCCTGTCGCAGCTGCGAAGGTCGCGGATAAGTACGCCAAGGCCAACGAGAAATTCGTGATCCTTGGTGGTGCGATGGGCAGCACGGCCCTGGATCCGGCCGGTGTGAAAGCCGTTGCCTCGATGCCGTCGCGGGAGGAGCTTATCGCTTCGATCGTGTCCTGCATCGGTGCACCTGCGTCGAACATCGCCGGGGCCATTGGCGCGCCTGCTTCGAACATCGCGGGCATCCTGTCGACCTTGGAAGAGCGGCAGGCCGCGTGAGCAACTTCGTGTCTTCGTGGGCGCAAGCCCGACGTTGGAACACAAACTTAGGAACGGAACAGAGAAATGGCTGATCTGAAGAAACTCGCCGAACAAATCGTGGGCCTGACGCTTCTCGAAGCGCAGGAACTCAAGACCATCCTCAAGGACGAATACGGCATCGAGCCGGCTGCCGGTGGCGCCGTCATGATGGCCGCTGGTCCGGCTGCCGCTGCGGAAGCCGCGGAAGAGAAGACCGAGTTCGACGTCGTCCTCACCGACGCCGGCGCCCAGAAGATCAACGTGATCAAGGAAGTGCGCGCGATCACCGGTCTCGGCCTGAAGGAAGCCAAGGACCTCGTCGAGGCCGGTGGCAAGGTCAAGGAAGGCGCGGCGAAGGCCGAAGCCGAAGAGATCAAAAAGAAGCTCGAAGAGGCTGGCGCCAAGGTCGAGCTCAAGTAATAGGGCGGA